>PWWY01000129.1 GCA_003561325.1 Syntrophomonadaceae bacterium
GCGCCGGCGATGACTATAATCCCGGGCATAAGCCCGCAACACGGCACGCGGGGCCCACCTCTCGCCTCTCCCACTGCCGACAGCTCATAGTTCGGATTATTCAGATCGAGCTGCCAGACCACCTGGTTCGGGCTCACCAAGGTAGCCCGATTCTCGGGAGCATAGGAGACGATGGAACCAGGCATGATGACGGAGTAGCTGGCCTTATGTTGAACTGGAAACAAGGCCGGCTCTCCCTCTCCCCTGATGGTCAGGTGGTATCGGCCGCCCTCCTTGTACGCCGTGACGTCGTTGGCAATGCCGACACCGAGGTCAGTGGACTGGGCCTGAAGTTGTCGCGCCATCTCATCAAGGTCTGCGAATTCGTACGTGATCTCGTACCCATCGTATCTATCATCGGTCCATTTTTCAACCCTCGCTCCACCTGCCTCGGCCGCGGTGCGCACCTCGTAGAGGGCATCCAGCCCCATCTGCGCCGATCGCTCCATAGCGATGATCATGGTGTGGGTGCCTGATTCATCGCTCTCGATGACGGTGGTCACCTCGAGTTTCAGACAACCCGTCAGGATCAGCGCCACGAATAGCAGGATCATCACTCTGAGAAGCCAGGAAGCCGGCATATGCATGGATTCAGCCCTCCTCCAAGTAATTAGCGACTGCGAACCTCTCGGTCACTCTTGCGTGGGACATCGCAGGACCGACGCGGCGCCTGCCCCTCCCCGTCGGATGTGGATGGCCGTCCGCCCAACGAGCGAGTCCGTATGACCTGCCCAGAAGCCTGAGTAGCCCGCGGGCAGTTTCGCGGAGGCCGTATCGAGGGTCAGGTCCCGTCGTCCGGCTGATCAGCCGGCGCGGCCAGCTCTCGCTGATTCAGGACCCCGCCGGCAATGACCCCGAGGTAACCGATTATGACCCCGGCCAGGCCGAACCGAAATTCCATATGCATGCCTTGTTGAGAGACCTGTTGCTGCGACCCCGAGAAATAGGTGAGGAGCACCAGGAGAGGCACCGCTCCTATCCCAATCAGGCCGTACCCATCCATCTCCGTGAGCCGGCCCCGTCGGTAGGCGAGGTACGCCAGGCCCAGCGCTCCGAGACCACCCAGGAGTGCCAGGAAGAGAATCGGTTTGCCAGGGAGCCGCTGACTGACATAGCCTGTGCCGATGCTCGTGCCGGCGGCCAATTGCCAGCCATTCAAGGAGATGGTCTGACCGCCGCACGACACAAGAATCCACGGCAGGAAGAAGCAGAGGACGGCGAGGGCCGCCCCGACCGAGCCGATCTTGTGTCCATTTGAGGACTTCTCAACGATGTCTTCCATTTCTGTTCCCCCTTTTGAAGTGTCGTAGTTGCAGAAGCGCATTTAGGTGCGAGAACCTAGCAGTCCAGTTGTCATCGTGTCTGATCCGCTCCGCTTATTTCTCCCTTTGACTGCAGGAGACCAATTATGAGGGAAGAGCCAGTGTGCCTGCAGCGCCTCCCGGAACAGCAACTCAAGGCTCACAACACGAGCCGATCAGGAGAGATCCCTCCTCCGAATCCCAATCTCCAGCGGTCAGCGTGACCCGGACAATCCACCAGAACTGGGCCATAAGTGATCCATAAGCCTCCTCGCTGCCGTGTCGGCGAAATCAGCCTCTGTATGAGCCCACCACAACGTCCCAGTTGGCCGACACATTCGACCCATCGGGTCGTGGCAGGATCGAGGCCGGGAGGCTGCCAGCCCCCAGGTCAGCCTTGATCAGCTTCCTGAGCCGTCCCAAAGAACTGGTGTCCGCAGTTCTGACAGTACTTCATACCCACCGGCGACTCCAGGTGGCAGCTGGGGCAGACGATGGCCCGCCCCGCTGCGCCGGGAGACGTGGTCACGGTGCCAGGACCGCCAGCACCTGGGGTGACGATGATGGGCGCGTCTCCCCCGCTCCGGGCGTAGGCCACGGAGATGTCGCGCTGCGTCTCCATGGCCTGGAACGCCGTCTCCTGCTGCATCCGTGAGGCATGCCGCAATGCCTCAGCTAGCTGGCCCGAGGCTGCGTCTCGATCGGCGAGCATGCGTTCGTACATCTCCGTGCGCTGCTCGGCCGATAGGGCGCGGAACTTCTCCTGGAACGCCCGGGCCACCTCGGGCGAGTTCTCGGCTGCGCGGGCCAGGATCTGCTCCTCAGTCATCCCGGCCAGCGCCTCCGTCTCCTTCAGGCCCGCCAGCATCTCCGCCTGCTGAGCGTCGCTGACGGAGATGAGGGCCTCCACCGACAGCTGGCCGAGCTGCTGCAGGCGCTCGATCTCCGCCTCGTGGCGCGCGCGTTCGGCCGCAAGCTGACGCTCGAGCGCTCTCTCCTCTCGCTCCGCATCGAGGAGCATCTGCTCGCGTTCCTTCTTGATGCTGCGGGCGTCCATTAGCTCGAGCAGGTAGATTCCCAGCTCGCCGTCCAGTTGATCCTGCTCGCGCTGGATGTGATCGATTTCAGCCTGTGTCCTCGCCTCCTGCAGGGCGATACTCAGCTCCTGCTGCCGGACCTCGACCCGGGTCTTCTGCCGCTCAACAGCCCGCATCCTCTCCTCGGCGAGCTCGGCCCGCAGCTCAAGATCGCGCTTCTCCAGGCGCTTCTTGAGCAGCTCTGTTTCACCCTCGAGCTCGACGCGGTCGAGCTCCTTACGGCGCTCGATCTCCAGCTTCCGCAGCACGTAGCGGCGCTGCAGCTCATGATCCTCACGCTCCTCCGTGAAGGTGCGTTTGAGGTCCTCATACTCCCTGTCCCGAATCAGCTTCCGCTTGTCCTGCTGGCGCAAGAACGCCTCGAGCTCGTCCTCCGTCTCCACCTCAGCCATGCGATCAGAGAGCACGGCACGGCGCATACGATCCCACACAGCGGCCCGACGCTCGTACTGCTCTACCTCGGCGGTCTCCTCGGCTATCTCCTGGATTTGTTCCTGCGTGAGGACATCGAAGAGCCGTTTGCGACCCGCCAGTTCGGCCTCCTTCTCCGAGATCAGGAGGAAGGTCTCCGCTCGCTTGCCGGTGACGCGGTCCAGGTATTTGTGGGCCAGGTCGATGGCGCGCACCTGAACGAGGGCCAACCCCGTCCGTTCAGCCGTACGGCGCAAGTGGGTGTCGATGGCCAACTCCAGTTCGTCCTTCAGCTGCAGGTTGTTTGCCAGC
>PWWY01000090.1 GCA_003561325.1 Syntrophomonadaceae bacterium
ATACGCACAGAGGTTAGCAAACGATTAAGCGAATCCAATCGCGTTGGTAAGCCGTATGCCTTAATAGGGCACGTGCGGTTTGATGAGGGGGAAGCCATGCGAATGGTTTCCCTACTCTATTGTCCCGGTTCGGCCCGGGTCCTCGTTCCTTGAGCCTCCTGCGGGCTGCGAGGTTTTTTGCAGGCTGCAAGCTGGCTTACCGTGACCGGTCAGCCTGTTTCCCCAGGTGTTCCGCCGCCTCTTTTTTCAGGGGCCAGCCGCTGAAGAAATGGGGCACCAGGTTGAAGACGCTGCTGATCTGCTGGAAATTGCGGTACATTTCCGGGCCGTACAGGTTGAAGGCCCCGTGGTACTCCTGCAGCGTGCTGCGGATGAAAAATTCTGCGCCCCGGGCGCCCCGCCTGGCGGCAGGGGGCAGGGCATGCCGGCGGCAGGCGTCCAGGGTTAAAAAAATCTCCAGGGGCAGGGTCTGGGAAGTGAAAATCCCCAGGGCCTGTTTTTTTTGTGTCCACTGCTCCTTAAGGGGAAAATAGCGGTTGGCCGTGTGGTAGGTTAAGGGGGAGTTGACGGCATAGAGGTAGAGGGGGAAGTCCCCGGGGTACCCGGCCCGGGCCAGGGCCTGCAGAGCGAGGCCCGCCGTGGCCACGTGATCCCGGTGGCCGTCCAGGAAGCAGGGCAAAAAGAGGATCTGCGGTGCGAACCCCTGGATCAAGGGCTGCAGCCGGCGCACCACGGGGGGTTCCACGGCCAGCTGGCTGTCCTTTTCCCCCAGGAAAAGCGGCGGGCGAAACCCGTAGACGGAAGCCACCTGCCGGCCCTCTTGTTCACGGGCGCGGGCGATTTCCGCGGGGCCCAGGGTGGGGTGGTCGCTGGCCGCCCCGTCGGTTATGTAGATGCACTGGATCTCGTTGCCGCGGCCTGCCAGGTCGCCCAGGTAGCCCCCGCAGCCGATGACTTCGTCATCCACGTGGGGGGCCAGCACCAGGATGCGGCGGCCTTCCAGGGGTTCGGCGGGCGCCAGGTGGTAGCGACCCCGCCCCAGGGCATAGTAGGCGCAGAGCAGGCCCCGGTTCAAGCCCCTTATCGGCCACCGGGCCACATCCTTCACGGCGTTGTTCATGATCAATCCCCTTGTCAATCTTGTCTTCATCCTGGCCCGGGAAACCAGGGTTATTCCCCGCTTGCCCACAGCCACGGGATTTGCGACAGCATGACCTGATTCGATGATCTGATTAGATGTAGTCGGAATCGCCGATCATCACGTACCAGCTGTGTTTATCCCAGAGGAGCCGGGAGGACTCCGGGTGGTCCTGGGTCGCGGAGACCGCCAGGGTGTTCTGGGCGGGCAGGCGAAAAAAGCCGCGCCGGCGCAGGTGTTGGGAGATCTGTCCCCGGTCCAGGCACCAGCAGGAGAGCATCTCACAGTGGGGTCGCGCAGCCGCTTCGGCGGCGCTCAAGAGGGCAGGGACCACCCGTGCCTCCTCCCGGGCCAGCAGGTCCACCACGTGCCCCATTTCACCGGGTCCGAGGCGCAGCACGATGTAGCCCAGAAGTTCCTCCCCGGCGACGAAGGCCAGCACCCGGTAATCCAGGGGGGCATCGATGTAACGCCAGTTCAGGTGCTGTTGGTCGCGCACCGTGGCCACGGGCAGGGAAGGGGCCACCTGCTGCCAGAGCCGGTCGAAGCGCTCGTCAAAGCGCTCCAGCGGGATCACGCTATCGTCGAACGCCTGCCGCCGGCGGTCTTGCAGCCACAGCAGCCCATCCAGGACCCGCCCCGCCGCCCCGGCCAGGATGGGCTGATGAATCCTACGCGCGGCGAGGGCGCGGCCCCGGAAAAACTTCACGAATCGGGGGACTTGGGCCACCGCGGCCGCGGGGTGGATCTTCTGCAGGGCTTTCAGGGCCGGCGCGTTGGGAAAACCCAGGGTCAGGGCCCAGCCCCGGGCCTTTGCCTGCTCCACCACCTTTGCGAAGAGCTGGGGGTAGAATCCCCGGCGGCGGCAGGCGGGATCCAGCATGAAGTTGATCCGCTGCCCCGCGGTGACCTCCCGCCCCTCCACGGAGAGGCGGGCCGCCTGGAGGCAAAGGTGACCCAGCACCCGGTCCCCTTCCTTCAGCAGGGCAAAGAGGCTGGCGCCGGCGGGGTTCTCCAGGTTTTCCCACTGCCAGCGCTTTGCCGTTCGCTCTTCCTGGAAAACCCGCCGGAACAGGGCCAGGATTTCTTCCTCGTCGCCCGGCCGGTAGGGTTCGATGGTCGTGGGCATGGTCTTCTCCTCGGCAGTCTGTCTTTCCCCCCATTATAACACAGGGCCCGGGGGCGCGGCACGGAGGAAATTTGCGGCGCGAAAAGGATTTTCCCCGGCCGCCCTCTAATTTAAAGGGGAATGCCCCTTAGGGGACCCGCTGCCACGAAGGAGGCGTCGCGCTTGCAGGATGAGCTAAACCGCGCAGGACTCGTCAAATCCATGAGCCTGGTCATGCTGGCCACCCTGGCCAGCCGCGTGCTGGGGTTTTTCCGGGAGGTGGCCGTGGCCTACCGCTTCGGCACTACCGTGGAAGCCGATGCCTACCTGGTCGCCATCTTGCTGCCCACCATTTTGTTCTACTCCTTCAGCGATGCCCTGAAGAGCACCTTCATCACCGTCTTCGCGCCCTACAAGGACAGCGAGGACGCCCACCAGTTTGTGAACACCCTGGCTTTTTACACCCTGGCCGCCCTGCTGGTGCTGGTGCTGCTGGGCTTTCTCCTGGCGCCCCAGCTGGTCTTCATCCTGGCCCCCGGCTTTGCGGGGGAGACCTTCCAGCTCACCGTGGAGCTGACCCGCATCCTTATTCCCGGCATCTTTTTCATCGGCCTTTCCGGGCTGGCCACGGGCTTTTTGCACAGCCACCAGCGCTTTATCGTGCCCGCCCTGGTCAACGTGCCCCACAACATCATCGTGATCAGCAGCGCCCTCTTCCTGGCCCTGCCTTACGGGGTTTTCGGCCTGGCCTGGGGGAGCTTGCTGGCCGTCGCCTCGCAGCTGCTGATCCAGCTTCCCTCCCTGCGGCGGACCCCCTTTCGCTTCCGCCGGGGTCTCTCCACCCGGCACCCGGGACTGCAGAGGGTGTTGGCCCTGCTGCCGGCCATTCTCCTCTCCAGCGCCGTGCTGGAGCTGAAGCACATCCTGGCCCGCCTCTTCGCCTCTTTTCTGCAGCCCGGCAGCATCGCCGCCTTGAATTACGCCGAGCGGATCTACATGCTCCCCCAGGCCCTCTTTGTCTCTACCGTGATCGTGATCCTCTACCCTACCCTGGTGGAGCTCCTGGGGAAAGGAGAAATGGATGCCTTTAACCGCCAGATCAAGTGGGGCATCTCCCTCTTTTTCTTCCTGCTGCTGCCCGTGATGGGGGGGATGGTCATCCTGCGCACCCCCCTGGTGGAGGTGCTCTTTCAGCGGGGCGCCTTTGACAGGGCAGCCACGGACCTGACCGCCTATGCCCTGCTCTTCTACACGCCCGCCCTGCTGGGCTTTTCCCTGCACTGTTTCTGCAACCGCATCTACTTCGCCCTGCAGGACGTGAAGACCCTGGTCAAGGTTAACGTCTCCATGGTGCTGGCCAACGCCCTCTTCAACCTGGCCCTGATGCCCTTCCTGGGGCACGGCGGCATCGCCCTGGGCACCTCCCTGGCCTTTTCCCTGGGCGCCCTCTGGCTGCTGGCGATCCTGAGCCACCGGGTGCAGATCTCCTTCGGCGACCTGGTCCGGCCCATCTACCGCAGCGCCCTGGCTGCGCTGCTCATGGTCGCTGCCCTACTGCTCTACCTCCATCTCTGGGTGAACATCCTGGGCCGCCCCTTTGCCGGGTTGGGAGTCCTTGCCAGCACCGCTGCCCTGGGTGCGGCTGTCTACTTCCTGGCCGCCTGGGCGCTGCGCATCTCGGAGATGAACCTGCTGCTGCGCCTGGTCAGGGAGTACCTGGGCCGCGGCGAATCCTAGGTCAGTGTGTAGGTTCAGTGTATAGTTGTAGTTCCAGTATATAGTTAATGAAGGGATGTGCCGGATAGCGAAGTTTAGATCAGCAAGAGGATCACCAGGTTTTGCATGGACAAGTACCCCTTAGCTGCCCGCTTTACCTGGCGGCAAAATCTGGTATAATAAAAGCACAGAAGATTTGCAATTGTAGAGAAATGCGCTTGCCGCAATCTTACATTCGAGGTGATGGCCGTGCAGTTTGCCAAGATGACGGTTGGAATTCCCCGGGAGATCATGCCCGGGGAGAAGCGGGTGGCCGCCATTCCCCAGACGGTGGCCCAGATGATCGCCGCCGGGGCCCGTGTGCTGGTAGAAACAGGAGCCGGGGCGGGGGCGTACATCAGCGACGAGGAATACCGGGAACAGGGGGCGGAGATTGTAGCGGATGCCCGGGAGATTTACGGGCAGTCCCAGGTGGTGATGAAGGTCAAGGAGCCCCAGTACCACGAGGCGTTTGCCCAGCACGAGGCCGAGCTTTTCCCCGAAAACGGGGTGCTGATCTGTTTCCTGCATCCCGCCCATGCTGTCAACCACCCGGGAATCAAGACCCTGGCCCGGCGGGGCATTACCAGTTTCACCCTGGATGGGATTCCCCGCATTTCCCGGGCCCAGCAGATGGACGCGCTCACCTCCATGAGCACCGTGGCGGGCTACAAGGCCGTGATCTTTGCCGCCAATCACCTGGGCCGCTTTATCCCCATGATGCCCACCTCCTTTGGCGTGATCCCGCCCGCCCAATTCCTGGTAGTGGGCACGGGCGTGGCCGGCCTGCAGTCCATCGCCACGGCCAAGCGCCTGGGCGCCAAGGTGAAAACCCTGGATATCCGCCAGGAAGCCAACGAGCAGTCCCGCAGCCTGGGGGCCGAGAGCCTCTCCTTTGACGTGCCCCAGGAACTGGCCCTGGCAGCAGGGGGCTATGCTCTCCGCCTGCCCGAGGAGTGGTACCAAAAGGAGCGGGAACTTTTGGCACCCCACGTGGCAGAGAGCGACGCTGTGATCCTGGCGGCCCTGATCCCAGGGGAAGTGGCTCCCATCCTCGTCGACGAAGCCATGGTGCAGCGCATGAAGAAGGGGTCGGTGATCATCGATGTCGCCGTGGACCAGGGAGGCAACTGCGCCCTGACCCGCTGCGGGGAGGAATACATCCATGAAGGGATTACGATTAGCGGCATGATGAATATCCCGGCCACGCTGCCCGTGGATGCCACCCGCATGTTCGCCCAGAACGCCTGGCACTTTCTCTCCCACCTGGTGCAGGAAGGCACGGTGAAAACCGACACCTCCGATGAGATCATCGCCGCTACCCTGGTCACCCTGGAGGGCCGCATCGTGCACCGCGGCGCCCTGCTGGCCATGGAGATGGAAGAGGCAAAGGAATAATAGGGTTTGCTCGGGCACCGTGAAGTTCCTTGCTGGAAGGGCGGCCTGCAAGGATTCGGCAGATCAAGCATCTGTTTACAGTCTTTCATCCCCTGTCGCGTCAAAGCTCGCATCCCAGGGACCCCGGCCCCGCCCTGCTTGTTGGCTTTTCGTGTTGCACGGGTATGTATATCCGTCTAAATGTAAAGAGGATCAAGAAATTGCGACTGCGGGCACGCTTTACTTGCAATGAGTCCTGCAGCCTGGGCCAACGTGCTCGCGCCTCCGCTACATCGCACTATTTTCCGGGAGTTGATTCTATGCTGTTTGCCCTATTGATCATCCTGGCGGCTTCGGCCCTATTGGGATATCGCGTGATCTCCGGGGTGCCGCCCTTGCTGCATACACCGCTGATGTCGGGCATGAACGCCCTTTCCGGGATTACCGTGATCGGCGCGGTCGCCGTTTTTGCCACCGTTCCCCCGGAGGCGGGCGCCTGGGCCGCTGCCGCCCTGGTCCTGGCCATGGTCAACGTGGCCGGGGGTTTCTGGGTCACGGAACGCATGCTGCGCATGTTCCGGGGGAAAGAGCGGGAAAGCGAGGTGGAAGATATCCCGTGGCAGTAACCATTCTCTTGGCCGTGATCATTTTATCAGGGTTTATCTGGGGCATCCGCCTCATGCAGTCCCCCCGCACCGCGCTGTGGGGCAATCGCCTGGGCGCCCTCTCCATGGCCCTGGCCGTGATCTGGGCTTTCCTCGCCGCAGGCGACGGCGGTGCGCCCGGCCGCATCCCGACTGCCCTGGTCCTGGCCGGCGTTGGCGCGGCGGCCGGCATCGCCCTGGGGCAGGCGGTAAAGATGATTCACATGCCCCAGACGGTGGCCCTGTTGAACGGCCTGGGGGGAGCGGCCTCGGCCCTGGTGGCCTGGGCAGCCGTACTGGCCTACGGCGGCCAGGTAGAGGCGCAGATCTTCTGGGCCACCTCGGGAATTGCTACGGCCGCGGGCGCCCTGACCCTGGGTGGCAGTCTCATCGCCGGAACAAAACTCCAGGGCCTGGCGTTTCAGCGGCCCTACCAGGTGCCGGGGCACGGCTACATCCTGCGCCTGCTGCTCTTGGTCTGCGGGTTTTTTATCGCCCTCAACATGGCCTTCCAGGGTCTGTTTTCCACCAGCTACGTCCCCCTTATCGCCCTGTTGGGGCTCTTGGCGGGGGTTTGCATGGCCCTGCGCATCGGCGGGGCGGATATGCCCATTATTATCTCTTTGCTGAATTCCCTCTCGGGGGTTGCCGCCGCCGTGACGGGGCTGGCCGTGGAGAACCTCATCCTCACGGGGACCGGTGCACTGGTGGGGGTGGCCGGGTTGATCCTGACCCGCATCATGTGCCGCGCCATGAACCGCAGCCTACTGGTGGTGTTGACCGGCTTCACCCCCCCGGCGCGCCCGCAGGTATCCCCCGAGACGGAACCGCCGGCTGGCGTTAAGCCCCCGCTGCCGGTTGCGGAAGCGGAGCGTGAGCGGGAAAAAGATTCTCCAGCCGCAGAGCGATCCGGGGAGGCAGGCGCAGCGCCGGCGGCGTCCCGGGAAGCGGGCGAAGAACCGGCGGCAGCCCCTGCCGGGGCGCACGGGGAAGCCGGGGAAGCCGGGGGAGTCGGGGAAGATGCGGCGGCAGCGCCCGCCGGGGAAACTTCCCTGTCCGAGGACCGGCTGCCTGCCCTGCTGCAGGAGGCAGCCCGGGTGGTGATCGTTCCCGGGTACGGCATGGCCGTGGCCCAGGCCCAGCAGGCGGTGCGTCAGCTGGTGGATGCCCTGGAACAGCGGGGCAAAGAAGTGAAAATCGCCATTCACCCCGTAGCCGGCCGCATGCCCGGGCACATGAACGTGCTCCTGGCTGAAGCGGGCATCGACTACGAAAAGCTGCTGGACATGGATGCCGTCAACCCGCAGTTTCCTTCCGCCGACCTGGCCATCGTCGTCGGGGCCTGCGACGTGGTCAACCCCGCGGCCAACACGGTGGAGGGCACGCCCATCTCCGGCATGCCCATCTTAAACGCGGAACAGGCGAAACACGTGATCATCTGCAACCTGGACGAAAACCCGGGCTATTCCGGGGTGGAAAACTCCCTTTACCGGCAGCCCCACGTGATCACCCTCTGGGGGGATGCTGCCCAGACCGTGCCCCGGCTGACCACCATGCTGCAGGAAAATGAAACCCCGGCCTCCTGACGCGGCCGGGGCATTAGTCGATAAAACCCTGCGGTAGGGCGACGCGTATTTCACGCAGCCTGGTTAAATGTTTAGTTCATCTTCGATTTCGTGCCATTCTACCGGAGTTGGTAAGGCATAATCCCCTGATTGAATCTTTTGCAAGGCAATTTCCCGTTTTTGTTGATCAGGATACAGGTATTTTTCTCGTACAGCTTCCCGGATTAATTCCCCGATGGAGCGATTAAGCTCCCCCGCCTTATTTCTTAAATACAAGTATTCCTTTTCTTCCATGAGAAGTTCAAACCGTTTTTTTAACACTGCGAAAACCTCCTTCTTCAAACGCTCTCTCCTGCAGCGTGATCCTCACGATTTTTTTCCTCCCGCAGCAGTACCGCGGCCAGCAGCTCATAGATCACTTTCAGCGCGGCCAGGCTGGTGATGTCGCCGGCATCCAGCGGCGGGGATACTTCCACCACGTCGGCTGCCTTGATGGGTAGCGCCCCGGCGATCGCCCGAACCAGCTCCAGCAGTTCCCGGGTACTCAGCCCGCCGGCATCGGGGGTGCCGGTACCCGGGGCATAGGCCGGGTCCAGTACATCGATGTCAATGGTCATGTAGAGGCTGTCGTAATCCCGGAAGCGTGCGATGATTTCTTGTGCGACCGTTTCGACGCCGCACCGGTAGATTTCCCGCACCCGGAACACGGCCATTTCCGGGTGGGAAGCCAGGAAGGCCGCTTCCTCTTCCATGAAGCTGCGCACGCCGATCAGGGCCATGTCTTCCGGGTCGAGTCCCTGCTGCTCCAGGCTGCGCCGCTGGGTGCAGGCGTGGGACCAGGTGCGGCCCTCGTACGTGTCCATTAGGTCCGGATGGGCGTCGAAGTGCAGCAGGCCCACCTTTTTCCCGGTATGCGCCCGGGCAAAGGCCCGGACCAGGGGGATGGACACGGAGTGGTCTCCGCCCAGGAAAAGGCAGAAGCGCCCGCTGTGCAGCAGCTCCAGGGCGCGTGCTTCCGCGGCCGCGAAGTAGTGGAGCACTTCATCTTCACGACATGCCGCGCCCGGATCAACCTCTTCTCCGCCGACGCTGTCTGTTGCTTCGACGGTTTCTGTCGCTGTGACCTGTATTTCAGGGGTTATTTCTGCTTCACGGTCTCCCCGGTTCTCTTTCTCCGACCTCCCCGGGGGAAAAGGGAGATCGCCGGCGTCGAAGAGCTTGAAGTGCCGGGGCTCCAGGCCGTCTTCGTTAAAACGCGTCGGCAGCCCCGAGAGCATGCGGATCCGGGCCGGCGCCTGGGCCGCACCCCGCCGGGCGCAGGCGGCCCCGTCGAAGGGGAGCCCGAGCAGTACCGCTGAAGCCTCTTCCAGGGAAGGGCAGATGATTTCGTGCCAGGGTTCAAAGGGCATGGACAAGGGAACGCCTCCTCTCTACCCTGATCATAGGGTTTCATCCCCCCGGCGTCAAGGGGCGGTGGGGGGAATGATTGAATAAAGGAAATGGGCTATTTTTGTAGAATAGTCTGGAAAAGCGTCAAGATCATCTGGAAACAGGCCGGCCTTTCTTTCTTTTTCTCCAGGCCGGCTTACAATGATATGCTGCCAGATCCCGGATAGGCCGGGGATCGGCAGGACAGGAGGCGATCAAGCATGGAAATTCAGGCCAAGGAGAAGATCAACACCTACCAAGTCGCCCAGGGGCGAGTCCGCCGCGCCGTGGAGCAGCTGGAACTGCCCGACGATGTTTATGAATGGCTCAAATCACCCGACTGCCTGGTGGAGTGCGGCATCCCCGTGGAAATGGACAACGGGAAAATCCGCGTGTTTACCGGCTACCGTGCCCAGCACAACAACGTCCTGGGTCCGTACAAGGGAGGGATCCGCTTCCACCCTGACGTGGACGCCGATGAAACCAAGGCCCTCTCCATCTGGATGACCTTTAAGTGTGCCGTGGCCCGGGTCCCCTTCGGCGGCGGCAAGGGCGCCATCCAGGTGAATCCCCGGGAGCTTTCCCTGAAAGAGCTGGAACGGCTCAGCCGCCAGTACGTGCAGGCCCTGGCGCCCGTTTTGGGCCCGGAAAAGGACATCCCCGCTCCCGATGTCAATACCAACGCCCAGATCATGGCCTGGATGACCGATGAATACTGCAAGATCCGGCAGCACAACGACTTCGGGGTCTTTACCGGCAAACCCCTGGACATGGGGGGCTGCGTGGGCCGGGAGACGGCCACCGCCCGGGGCACCTTTTACGCCGTGCGGGAAGCGGCCCGGGTCAAAAACTTGGACCTGGAAAAATGTACAGCCGCGGTCCAGGGTTACGGCAACGTGGGCTACTACGCTGCCCTCTTCCTGCACCAGGCGGGGTGTCGGATCGTCGCCGTGAACGATACCTCCGGCGGCGCCTACAACCCGGCGGGCCTCGACCCGGTGGCCTTGAAGGAGCACAAGAATGAAACGGGTTCGGTCACGGGTTTTCCGGGTTCGGAAAAACTCACCACGGCGGAGCTCTACGCCATGGACTGCGACATCATCGTTCCCGCTGCCCTGGAAAACCAGATTACTCCCGAGGTTGCCCGCACTGTGCAAGCCCGGATCATCGGCGAGGGAGCCAACGGCCCCACCACCCCGGAGGGGGACAAGGTCCTCAATGAAAAAGGGGTGCTGACCGTTCCCGATATCTTGGCCAACAGCGGGGGTGTGATCGTCTCCTACTTTGAGTGGGTCCAGAACAACTACAACTACTACTGGCCCGAAGCGCAAATCGAAGATCGGCTGCAGCGCAAGATGATGGAGGCGTTCAGCCACATCTACAACTATCACTGTGACTGCTCCGAGGGAACCACCATGCGGGAAGCGGCTTTCATGTACGCCCTGAAGCGCCTGGCTGAGGCCATGAAAGTCCGAGGCTGGTGGGGATAGAAACGGTGGATATGGTAAATGGTAATAATTTTTTGCAAGATCATTTGTTAGGACAGGTGAGCCAAGCCATGTACCGCTGGGTTGTTGAAGCGAGGATCGGTCGAGAGCGGCGCCTGCAGCGCAGCTGGGTTGCCCTGCTGGCTCTTTCCCTGCCGGCAGCGGCTGCCGCCGGTTCTTCTTTCCCCCCTGCTGCGCCCGCGCTCGCTTCTCCCGTGGTCGTGCTGGTGCAGCTGGCCGGGCTCAGCGCCGCCCTGGTGCTTTTCCCCCTGTTTTTCGAATGGGTTCCCTTCCGCTATTCCGTCTACGGGTTTGCTGCATGTTTTGCTTGCCTGGCTCTTCTCTGGGTCCTGGCGCCGGCGCTTTTTTCCCTGCTTTTGGCTATGCTGGCCCTTTTGGCATTACCCCTTTACGGCGCCGTGCTTTTCTTCATTATTCCCTGCGAGCACGACTTTAGCCGGGGGCCTGCTGCGGACAAAAAAGACCTGGACGCCCTGGCTCGCTCCCTGGAGCTGGACAAAACCTCATTTTTGCATGCGGCTCTGCGGCTGTGCAGCGCGTTTCTCTGGGCGGCGGCTGGCGGGCTGCTGGCCCGGGGTCTTTTCGCCGCTGCAGCACCTGCGAGCGTGCCCGGTGTGTTGGAAAAAGTCTCCTTTTTCCTGCCCCTGGCCCTGATCTCCTTCTGGGCGTTCCGCTACCGCACCTCCTGTGCCAACGAAAACCAGCAGGAGCCGGCACCCCCGGACCCGCTGCCTTGGCCCTGGGGTCTGCCGTATCCCGTGGGCCTGCCGGCCTTCGACAGCCGCAGCCTTTCCACCTTTCTTCTTGGCCCGGCGGCCAAGCTGTCCTTGATCGTGCTGCTGGTGCTGTTGCCCACGGGGGCCGTGGAAGACTTGCTGAGCATGGAAAGCCAGTTCCTCAACAACCTGGAACAGCTCCTGGGGGCCCGTCCCCGCTTCCTGGAGTTTGCTGTGGGCTATCCCCTGGCCCTGGTTGGTCTCTACCTGAAAAGTCGCCCCGAGCCCGGCAGCAACGGCTGGGTCGCCAAGGTCTTTTCCGCGGCCGGCGTTTTGGCCCTGCTCTCCGCTTCCGGGGCCTTTGTCCGCCCCGAACTCACCCTTACGGGGGCGTTCTGGGGGGGGATCCACGGCCTCTGGCTCGGTCTCGTTGCGGGTTTTCTGCTGCTCTTTACCTGGAAGCGCTTCAAGTTTCTGGCGCTGCTCTACCGTCTCTACCGCCACATGGAGGCGCAGAAGAAAAAGGGGAAAAGATAGCTTAAGGATGCCGGCCCGCGGGCATTGATAAGCTTTAGCGGAATCAGCGGGCAAGAACCTCGCAGCTGCGAAGCCAACACGCGTCTAAAAGTTTTCTCCCGGGTGGGGTGCCAGTATTGCAGATCCAAGATGCCGTGGTTGAGTTTTTGGAATACCTGCGGTTTGAACTGAACCGCTCCGAGTTGACCTGCAAAGGCTACAGGGCAGACCTGCAGAT
>PWWY01000161.1 GCA_003561325.1 Syntrophomonadaceae bacterium
GCAATGAGCAGACTAAGATTGTCAACTACATTGCTGTGGCAGATCGCAAGATTGGCGACGGCATAGCCATTAAGCAAAACCAAATCGCCACCCTCAAAGAATACAAAACCTGCCTGATCAACGCCGCCGTCACGGGCAAAATCAAGGTGGCGTAAGGAGGAATCATGGTCAGCAACACCAAGGAAGTCGCTCTGGAACAGGCGATTCAACGCCACCTGACCGGCCAGACGACCGAAGGTGTCGCCGAACAGCCCGCCTGTTACGACCCTGCGCTCTTCCGGCTCGGCTGGCCCTCCGATTTCGATGCCGACTACGCACTCGACATCCGGCTCTTCTGGGAGTTTCTGGAGACCACCCAGGGCAAAGAGCTGGCCAAGCTCAAGGCCCGCCATCCCAGCGACTGGCAGCGCAAGATCCTCGAACGCTTCGACCGGCTGATCAAAAAACACGGCGTGCTGCATCTGCTCAAGAAGGGTCTGGCCGTCGATGATGCCTTCTTCACGCTCATGTACCCCGCGCCGCTCGCCAGCTCCGCCGCCAAGGTCCAGGAGAACTTCGCCGCCAACCTCTTCAGCCTCACCCGGCAGGTTCGCTATTCGCAGACCAACCCATTAGAAGAGATCGACACGGTGCTCTTCATCAACGGTCTGCCGCTGATCACCATCGAGCTGAAGAACCCCTGGACTGGCCAGACCGCCCGCTATCACGGACAAAAGCAGTACCGCACCGGCCGCGACGCCACCCAGCCCCTGCTCCAGTTCGGTCGCGCCCTGGTCCATTTCGCGGTGGACACCGACGAGGTGTTCATGACCACCAAACTCGCCGGGCCGGCCACCTTCTTCCTCCCTTTCAACAAGGGTCACAACGAGGGCGAGGGCAACCCGCCCAACCCCAACGGCCACAAGACCGCCTATCTGTGGGAAGAGGTCTTCAACAAGGAGAGTCTCGCCGGCATCATCCAACACTTCGTCCTGCTGGAGGGGAAGGCGACCGACCCACTGGCCAAGAAGACGCTGATCTTTCCGCGCTATCACCAGTTAGAGGTGGTGCGCCGCATCTTGGAGCATGCCGCGACGACGGGCGTGGGCCACAGCTATCTGATCCAGCATTCGGCGGGTTCGGGAAAGTCGAACTCCATCACCTGGGCGGCCTATCAACTCATCGAGACCTACCCGGCCAAGGCGGACATTCCCGGCGCCAAAGGGCTGGATCAACCGCTGTTCGACAGCGTGATCGTCGTCACCGACCGGCGCCTGCTGGACAAGCAACTGCGCGCGAACATCAAAGACTTCTCCGAGGTCAAGAATATCGTCGCCCCGGCGCTGCGCGCGGCGGATCTGAAAGCGGCACTGGAGAACGGCAAGAAGATCATCATCACCACGATCCAGAAGTTCCCCTTCATCATCGAGGGCATCGCCGACCTCAGCGACAAACGCTTCGCGGTGATCATCGACGAGGCGCACAGCGGCCAGAGCGGCAGCGCCCATGACAACATGAACCGGGCGATGGGCGCGGGCGATCCAGACTCGGACCCAGATCAGGATCAGAACGACCCGCAGGAGCGCATTCTGGCGGCGATGCGCTCGCGCAAGATGCGCGGCAACGCCTCCTACTTCGCCTTCACCGCCACGCCCAAGAACAGCACACTGGAACGATTCGGCGAGCAGCAGCCCGACGGCAGCTTCAAGCCGTTTCATCTCTACAGCATGAAGCAGGCCATCGAGGAGGGCTTCATCCTCAATGTGCTGGCGAACTATACGACCTACAAAAGCTACTACGAGATCGAGAAGTCGATCGCCGACAACCCGCTGTTCGACACCAAGAAGGCCCAGAAGAAGCTGCGCGCCTATGTCGAACGCAGTCAGCAGACGATCAATACCAAGGCCGAGATCATGCTCGAGCACTTCATCGAGCAGGTGGTGACGCCGAAGAAACTGCGCGGCAAGGCCAAGGGGATGATCGTGACCCAGAACATCGAGGCGGCGATTCGCTACCACAAAGCGGTGACCCAGCGGCTGGCGGAGCGGGGACAGCCGTTCAAGGCGCTGATCGCCTTTTCGGGCGAGAAGGTCGTCGATGGGGTGACCTACACCGAGGCCGAGATGAACGGCTTTGCCGAGTCCGACACCCGGGATCGGTTCGATGAGGACGACTACCGGCTGCTGGTGGTCGCCAACAAGTACCTGACGGGGTTCGACCAGCCGAAGCTGACCACCATGTATGTGGACAAGAAGCTGCAACAGGTCCTCGCCGTGCAGGCGCTGTCGCGCCTCAACCGCTCGGCGCCGAAGCTCGGCAAACGCACCGAGGATCTGTTCATCCTCGACTTCTTCAACGATGCGGCCGACATCAAGGCCGCCTTCGATCCCTTCTACACCGTCACGACCTTATCCTCGGCGACGGATGTGAATGTGCTGCATGAGCTGAAGGGGGCGCTCGATCAGGTCGGGGTGTATGAAGGGCAAGAGGTGGAGGACTTCGTCACGCGCTACTTCGCGGGCGAAGAAGCGCAGGCGCTGAGTCCGCTGATCGACAGGGCGGCAGAGCGCTTCAACCAGCAACTGGAGCTGACCGAGAAGGACAAGATCGACTTCAAGATCAAGGCGCGTCAGTTCGTCAAGATCTATAGCCAGATGGCGTCGATCATGCCGTTCGAGATCATCGCCTGGGAAAAGCTCTTCTGGTTTCTGAAGTTTCTGCTCCCCAAGCTGAAGATCACCGACCCCGACCAGGATCAGCTCGGCGCTTTGCTGGAAGCAGTCGATCTATCCTCCTACGGTCTTGAGCGGACCAAACTGAACCACAGCATCGACCTGGATGCGTCGCCGTCCGAGCTTGATCCACAGAATCCCAATCCACGCGGCTACCGCGATGGCGATCCGGACAAAGACCCGCTGGACGAGATCATCCGCACCTTCAACGAACGCTGGTTCCAAGGTTGGAGTGCGACACCGGAAGAGCAGCGGGTGAAGTTCATCAATGTGGTCAACAGCATCCGCTCCCACCCGGATTACAGCGAAAAATACGCGGCCAACGCCGACCCCTACACGCGCGAGCTGGCGCTCGACAAGATGTTGCAGGATGTGATGCTGAAGCGCAGAAAAGAAGAGCTTGAGCTGTATAAGCTGTTTGCCTCCGACCCCGCGTTCAAGGCCGC
>PWWY01000217.1 GCA_003561325.1 Syntrophomonadaceae bacterium
TATCTCCCGGGCAGGTTGCAGCACCCGGTCAATTTGCAGCACCCGGTCAATTAATTTGCGCTTTCCGTGGATATGCTTTATAATAAGATCAATCTAAACCGGAAAATAATCAAAGAAAGAGGTGTTATTTTTTTTTGCGGCCCAAAGGAAAAAATAAAGAGAAGCAGAAGAAACTGTCCATCATTCCCCTGGGAGGCATTGGGGAGATCGGGAAGAACATGTTTGTCGTGCACTACCAGCAGGAGATTATCATCCTGGATGCCGGCTTGATGTTCCCGGAAGAAGAAATGCTCGGAGTCGATATCGTCATCCCGGATATTTCCTACGTGCTCGAGCACAAGGATAAAGTCAAAGCGATTATCCTTTCCCACGGCCATGAAGATCACATTGGCGCGCTGCCCTTTATCCTGCCTCGTTTAAACGTGCCCGTCTATGGGACGAAACTAACCCTGGGTTTGCTGCGCTACAAGCTGGAGGAGAAAGGGATCCTGGGAGAGGTCGACCTTCATGAAATCGGGGCGGGTCAAGAGCTGCAGATCGGCTCTTTCCAGGTGAATTTTTTTGTCACCAACCACAGCATTCCCAACTCGGTAGGGATGATCGTCAAAACACCCGTGGGAAATATCGTCTACACCAGCGATTTCAAATTTGACCATACACCGGTCAGCGGGGAAATTATGGATTTCTACCAGCTGGCAGAAATCGGCAGGGAGGGGGGGCTGGTCGCCCTTTCCGACAGCACAAACGCGGGGCGCCCGGGCTATACCCACTCCGAGAAAGAAGTCGGGCAGACCTTGAACGAAATCTTCCATACCGCGGAAGGAAGGGGGATCATCGTCACCTTTGCCTCCAACATCGACCGGATCCAGCAGATCGTGCATGCAGCTGCTAATAGCGGCCGCAAGCTGGCCATCGACGGCTGGAGCATGGTCAACAACGTGGAAATCGCCAGGGAACTGGGTTTCCTTTCTATCCCGCCGAAAACCTTGATCGACATCGAAGATATCAAAAAAGTGCCCGGACATCAAACTGCCCTGTTGACCACGGGAACACAGGGTGAACCCATGTCTGCTTTGACACGCCTGGCTAACGGCAACCACCGCAAATTTGAGATTCGCCCCGGGGATACTGTTGTGATGGCGGCCTCTCCCATCCCCGGCAACGAAAAACTGGTTTCCCGGACCATCGATAACCTCTACCGCCGGGGCGCGAAAGTGATCCATGAAGTCCAGTCCGGCGTGCACGTCTCGGGGCACGGGAGTCGCGAAGACCTCAAGATGATGCTAAACCTGCTCCGTCCCCAGTACTTGATCCCCGTGCACGGCGAATACCGTCACCTGGTTCATCACGGGAAAATTGCTGAAGAGGTCGGCATGGACAAAGAGAACATTTTTATCGTGGAAAACGGTAATGTGATCGAATTTACTCCTTCCCAGGCCCGGGTATTGCCCTCAATCCAGTCAGGCTACGTGTTCGTGGACGGGCTCGGTGTTGGTGATGTAGGCAACGTGGTGCTGCGGGACCGGCAGGTGCTCTCCAAGGACGGCATTTTTATCGTCGTGGTGACCATCGACACGGAGGCCATGAAGGTCGTCTCCGGTCCAGATATTGTTTCCCGGGGATTTGTCTACGTGAAAGAGTCTGAAGAACTACTGGAAGAGGCCAAGGAGCAGGTCATCAGCGCCCTGGAGGGTCTCATGCGCAAAAATATCAGCGACTGGTCCACGATCAAAAATAACCTGCGGGACTCCGTGAACAAACTACTCTGGGAAAAGACCGGGCGAAAACCCATGATTTTGCCCATCATCATGGAAGTATAAGTTTATCTCTCCCGGAAAATGAGAAGGAAAAATCTGATATATCAAGAACATTAGCTATGATAGCAGTAATACAAGGTTTGCCTTTCCCCTGGCGACCCGGTCGAACATTCAAGTCCAGGCGTGGCGCCTCGAAGCGGTGTGCTTGACTTGCGATCCTTTTTACGGTACCGGGAAGCAGGCGCTGGCAAAGATGGAGGAGTAACCTACCGGAGGGAGCAGTTCCAGGATGGCTTCCAGGCGCACCACCAAGAAAACCAGGAAATATAAACAAGATCTCTACATGGAGCAGCAGATCAAAGCTATCGTGGTCATGGGCGTTTCTGCATTCCTCTTTGCCGGTTTAAAGTTGACCGAGCAAACCGGCCTGATCGGATCCCTGCTGGACCTGATCTTTCGTTTCCTGCTGGGTGACGCCGCCATCCTTCTGCCTTTTTTTCTCGTTCTCGCTTCCGCTGCCTATCTATGGCCCCGCAAGATTAAAAACATGGGCAAGCGCCTGCTGGGCCTGACCATGATCTTCCTCTTGATCACCATGATCCTGCACCTGAGGGCAGCCATGCCGGAGGTCGAAGGGCTTACCGGTACCGGGCCGTATGCCCAGATGCTCCTTTTAGGGCTGGGCGGGGCGGGTGGAGGGCTGGTTGGCGCCCTTTTATTCAGCAGTTTCTACTTTCTTTTCCGCGACGTGGGCAGCTACATCGTGGCCGTCGTGCTGGCGCTGGTCGCATTCTTAATGATCACCAACCGCTCCATGGCCCAGTTCTTGACCGCGGGGCTGGATGCGGCGAAATTCCTCTCCCAAAAACTGGGCGCGCTCATCCAGGGCTTGTCAACCCACCGTGTCACGAAACGGAGGGCTAAAACCCCGACCCGCGTGGCGCTGGATCACGAACCCCTGGAAATAACCGTCCAGGCGGAAGAAATCTTGCCCCCGTACCGGGGGAGAGAGCGGCCGGAGAAACCCCGGGAAAATAATCACCTCCATCCGCAGCAGCAGCAGATTGCCCCCCCGGCTCACAGCGGAGCTGCAACACCGGAAAGTACGGCCCGGGAGAAAGGGGCAGTACCCCGGGGCGCCACGGCCCCGGAAGAGGAGAACAACGGTGCCTCCTCCGCGCAACTGGAGCAGCTGACCGCGGCGAGCGCCTCTTTCCATGCCTATGAACCCCCGCCCCTGGAGTTGCTCACCCGGGTGCACCGCCTGCGGGACCAGCAGCAGCACAAGATCACCCAGGAAAGAGCCAAGGCCCTGGAAGCAACCTTTGCCAGCTTTGGCGTCAAGGTCAAGATCAAAGAAGTGCAATCCGGCCCTGCCGTGACCCGCTTCGAGATCCAGCCGGAAACCGGGGTCAAGGTCAGTAAAATCCTGAGCTTGAGCGATGACCTTGCTTTGAACCTGGCTGCTTCCGATGTGCGGATTGAAGCGCCCATTCCCGGTAAACAGGCTATCGGTATCGAGGTGCCCAACAAGATCGTTTCCCTGGTTTACCTCCGGGAGGTTTTGGAGAACTCCGATTTTTACAACTTTTCTTCGCCCCTGGTGGCGGGCCTGGGCAAGGACATCACCGGGGTTCCCGTCTTCGCCGACCTGCTCAAGATGCCCCACCTCTTGATTGCCGGCTCGACGGGTTCAGGGAAGAGCGTGTGCATCAATGCCATTATCTGCAGCATTTTGCTCCGGGCGCACCCCGGGGATATCAAATTTTTGATGATCGATCCGAAAGTGGTCGAATTGAACGTCTACAACGGCATACCCCATCTCATCTCGCCGGTGATCACCCAGCCGAAGAAAGCCTCCCTGGCTTTGAAAAGCATGACGAAAGAAATGGAGCGGCGCTACGCCCTCTTTGCCCAGGAAGGCGTGCGCGACATCTTAAAATACAATGAGCTGATCAGGAATAACGGGGACAAGAATAACGGGGATGTAGAAGGGAACCCCCTGCCCTTTATTATCGTCTTAATTGATGAACTGGCGGACTTGATGATGGTGGCCCCTGCCGAAGTCGAAGACTCCATCGTGCGGCTTTCCCAGATGTCCAGGGCCGCGGGGATCCACCTGGTGATCGCTACCCAGCGTCCCTCCGTCGATGTGATTACCGGGCTGATCAAGGCAAACATTACCTCCAGGATCGCCTTTGCGGTCTCTTCAGCCACGGATTCCAGGACGATCCTCGACCTGGGCGGTGCGGAAAAACTCCTGGGGCGGGGGGATATGCTCTACTACCCGGTGGGTTCCAGTAAGCCCCAACGGATCCAGGGGGCCTTTCTCAGTGAGCAGGACATTTTTAAAGTGGTCGAGTATATTAAGCAGCAGCAGGGTCCGGTGGTGGAGCAGTCCTTCTTCGCCGAAGAAGACAGGGAAGAGCTGGCCCCCAGGGAAGAACTGGATCCACTGCTCCCCGAAGTGGTGGAGCTGGTCCTGCTCTCCGGCCAGGCCTCCATCTCCTTGATCCAGAGGAGATTCCGCGTGGGCTACACCCGGGCAGCGCGCTTGATGGATGACATGGAGAGGCTGGGCATCGCGGGTCCCTACGAAGGGAGTAAACCCCGCCAGGTCCTGGTTACCCAGGAGCGGGCCACGGAGATCATCAAAGAAAAATTTGACGGGGTTTAAGCTTTCCGTTAAGCTGGAGATAACCAGATCCTTGGCTCGGGTTTGTTTTGGCAGGAAGGGGGGAGTATCTTGAAAGAAATCGGGCAATTGTTGCGAGAAGCGCGGGAACAAAAGGGCATAAGCCTGGAGGAAGTCAGTGAAACGACGAAAATCCAGCCAAGATACCTGAAGTCCCTGGAAGAAGGAGATTTCACCCCCTTTGCCGGCAAGGTCTATGCCAGGGGGGCGTTGAAAAATTATGCGGAAGCCATCGGCATGGATCCCCAGGAGGTGATCCACCTTTACCATGAAGCAATGAAGCAGGTCGAGGTGGTCAACGACAAGAAAAAACAGCCGGGGGCCGGGGCCGAGGAGGCAAAACCCCGCTTTGTCAGCAAAGAGAAAAAACCGTTTCCCATGGTTGCCTTTAGTTGGCTTTTGCTGCTGTTTTTCATCGCTGCCGGCAGTATCTGGTATCTTTACCAGCAGGACGCCGATCCCGACCGTGCGGTTCCTTATAACAATGAATTCATCGGCAACGATGACCCGGAACCTCCCGCTGATCCCGATCGGAACGCGATAGGGGATCCGAACGAGGAGGAAAATGGGCGTCCCGATGTGGAACCTCCCGCAGAAGAACTGGTCCTGGTTTCCCGAAATGACGGGGAACATCTCTATACGCTGCTTCACGCAGAAGAGAAAGAAATCCGCTTTGAGTTCACGGCCCGCTGCTGGGTGCAGGTGATCCAGGATGGCCGGAATGTCCAGGAGAAGAATTTTAACCCCGGGGAAACCTTCCGCCTGGGCGATGGAGAAGAGACCCGGATCCGCCTGGGCTTCCCGTCGGGGGCGCGCATCTTCGTCAACGGGATGGAAGTGGATAGCATAAGGAACCTGGCTTCTCCCGTCTACGTCGTGGTCACAAAGGATTGATCCCCGGGCACGTTAGCTCACCAGTATTTTTTATGACGGCAAACAAATTTCGTCGGGTTTCGCCGCCGTTTCCCTGCTTGCTCTCAGCGCGCATCGGATTTGCCTGAAAGGATTTTGGCTGCTTGCCTATGCATACATTTAGCTTCATCTCCCTTGGATGTGCAAAAAATCGTGTTGATGCAGAGATGGTGATCGGCGAGCTGACCCACCGCGGACTGCAGCTGGTCGCGGAAGAAAAGGACGCGCCGCTGGTGATCATAAATACCTGTGCATTTTTGCAGGAAGCGCGGCAGGAAGCCCTGGATACGGTGAGGCACTTCATCGAGGCCAAGAAGTCCGGGCAGCGCCGCCTCCAGCACGTGGTTGTGATGGGCTGCCTGGCCCAGTATGTGAAAAACTTTGGCCTGGAGCCGGGGGTGCTGCAAGAGGTTGACGCCACGGTTTCCCTGGATGAAGCCCACCAGATCCCGGAACGAATCGGGTCCTTGCTGGGCCTGACCTGGAAAGGAAACCCCTCCAACCCGGCGGCCTCTCCGCATCGCCGCTTTTTAACAACCTCGCCCCACAGCGTGAATATCAAGATCACCGATGGCTGCGAGAACTTCTGCTCCTACTGCTTGATTCCCACCATTCGAGGCCCGCTGAAAAGCAAGGCGATGGAGGAGGTTGTCGCGGAAGTCCAGGCGGTGGAGAGACTCGGCGCCAAAGAAATCAACCTGATCGGGCAGGATATTTCTTTGTACGGGGTCGATCGCTACGGAAAACCTGCACTGCTGCAGCTGCTGCAGCAGCTGGTCACTTCTATCTCCAGCGTGTCCTGGATCCGGCTGCTGTATGTTCATCCCGCCCGCGTTGACCGCCAGTTGGTGGAATTCATGGCCCGCGAGCCCCTGCTCTGCAAGTACCTGGATCTGCCCATCCAGCATGTGAATACCCGACTGCTCAACCGCATGGGCCGCAAGACGACCCGTGAGGACTTGATCCAGGTCTATGAACTGCTGCGGACCGGGGTTCCCGGCATCGCCCTGCGAACCACGGTCATGACGGGCTATCCCGGGGAAAGCGAAGCCGCCTTCCAGGAGTTGCTGGAATTTTTGCGCGCGTATCCCTTTGAGAGGCTGGGCAGCTTTGCGTACTCTCCAGAAGCAGGCACCCGGGCCTATGCCAGCCCCGGGCGGGTTCCCCCGGAGATCGCCGGGGCGCGCCAGCGGATGGTGATGGAACAGCAAAAAGCCATCTCCCGGAAACGAAACCGGTCCCTGCTGGGAGCCCGGACCCCGGCCCTGATTGAATCCTACAATCCCGGGAAAAGAAAGGCGTACGGGAGAATCTATGCGCAGGCCCCGGAGGTAGACGGCAAGATCATCATCCCGGGGCCCAGGAGCCTGCGCCCCGGGATGATGATGCCCGTACGTATTACAGGTGTGGGAAGCTACGATTTCATGGGGGAACGTCTGCAATGAACCTGGCCAATAAAATCACCCTGTTACGCATCATTTTGGTTCCCGTGTTCATGATCTTCTTGCTGGTCCGCGTGATCCCGCACGGGGAAGTATGGGCCGCGACGGTTTTTATCTTTGCGGCCATTACCGACAGCCTGGATGGGTATGTTGCCCGGAAGAACAAGGATGTCACGCGCCTGGGCAAACTGATCGATCCCCTGGCAGACAAACTCTTGATTACGGCGGCCATGATCTCCCTGGTGGCCCTGGGCACCTTGAGCCCCTGGGTAGCCTTTCTGATCATCGGCAGGGAATTTGCCGTCACCGGGCTGCGGTTGATCGCTGCCGTGGAGGGCGTGATGATTTCGGCGAACAACTGGGGCAAGGCTAAAACCATTGCCCAGATCGTTATGATCGTAGCCATTATCCTGGAAATGGCCTTAAAATCAGGGATCTATCCCAGTGCCGGTTGGCTGCAGTGGCTGATCGATTTTTACCCGGCTTCTCTCATCGCCTCTGCGTCCTTACTGGCAGCCGTGGTCTTAACGGTCTATTCGGGGTTTTATTATTTTTATCAAAACAAACATTTGATCAAACTCCGGTAGCAGGCGCAGCCGGGATTGCCGGAAAGGAGCGATAATTTGAGGGCTTTTTTTGCCGTGAACCTGGAGCCCAGGGTTGTTGAAGAGATCCGGGAGATTCAAAACCGTTTTCGACACCTGGAGGGCATCCGGTGGGTGCACCCGGAAAGAATGCACATCACCCTGACATTTTTGGGAGAAATAGAGCAAGACCGGGTAGATCAGTTGTTCCGGGCTTTGGCGGAACCGGCCCGTGAAGTGGCGGCTTTTTCTCTTTCATTCCGAGGCGCCGGTGTTTTTCCCAGCCTGAAAAACCCCCGCGTTCTCTGGTTGGGCGTGGATGAGGGAAGAGAAGAACTGCGCCAGATTAATTCGCTGATCCAGGAGGCGCTGTCCTACAAGGAAAGGGATCGACGCTTTAGCCCCCATGTAACCCTGGGGCGCCGCAAGAAAAACGCCGACCTGCACCTGGACGCCGGGCTGCTGTCCGACGAGATTTTCTGCCCGAGCAACCAGCGGGTTGACCGCTTCCACTTGATGAAAAGCACCCTACACCCCGCCGGACCGATTTATGAACCCCTCCAGGAATTTTTCTTAAAATCATAAAAAATCTTGCAGGATTTGTACGGGTTATCGAGAATACTTAGATCAA
The DNA here is from genome assembly GCA_003561325.1 of Syntrophomonadaceae bacterium. Classification (GTDB taxonomy): domain Bacteria; phylum Bacillota; class Dethiobacteria; order DTU022; family UBA8154; genus SKMY01. The sequence goes on from PWWY01000217.1 coordinate 8,022, forward strand.
GAAAGCAAACAAGCGTTCTATAAGGCCGGGTCACACTGGAAAAGGAGGCGTTTGAGCGGTGATGGAAAAGAAAAAAGCGTTAGATATTGCCTTGCTCCAGATCGAAAAGCAGTTCGGTAAAGGGTCAATCATGAAACTGGGATCAGACTCCAAAGCAAGTATAGCCGTAATTTCCACGGGCGCACTGCCCCTGGATCTTGCGCTGGGCGTCGGGGGGCTCCCCCGGGGCCGGGTCATTGAAATATTTGGCCCGGAATCCTCGGGGAAAACAACCGTGGCGCTGCATGCCATCGCAGAGGCCCAGAAAAACGGGGGCTATGCTGCCTTTATTGACGCGGAGCATGCCCTGGATCCTGCTTATGCCAAAAACCTGGGCGTGAACGTGGAGGAACTGCTGGTCTCCCAGCCGGATACGGGAGAGCAGGCCCTGGAAATCGCGGAAGCGCTGGTGAGAAGCGGGGCCATCGATATCCTGGTCATTGATTCCGTAGCGGCGCTGGTTCCCAGGGCAGAAATCGAGGGAGAAATGGGTGATGCCCACGTGGGACTGCAGGCACGCCTCATGTCCCAGGCCCTGAGAAAACTGTCCGGGGCCATCAGCAAGTCCCACACCTCGGCTATCTTTATCAATCAGATCCGGGAAAAAGTGGGTATTATGTTTGGAAACCCGGAAACGACCCCGGGCGGGCGGGCCTTGAAGTTTTACGCCTCGGTGCGCCTGGATATTCGCCGCATGGAAACCCTCAAACAGGGGAACGAGATTGTCGGCAACCGCACCCGGGCCAAGGTGGTCAAAAACAAGGTGGCGCCGCCCTTCAAGCAGGCGGACTTCGATATTATCTACGGCCAGGGGATTTCCAACGAGGGGTGCATCTTGGATATGGCCCTGGAACTGGACCTGGTGAAGAAAAGCGGTGCCTGGTATTCCTATGGCGAAGAACGGCTGGGCCAGGGCCGGGAAAATGTGCGGGAATATTTTAAAGAAAATCCCGGCGTCCGCAACAAGATCGAAGCGCAGATCCGCGCACACTTTAACCTGCCGGGGATCCCGGGCCACGGCCAGGCCCCGGAAGGATTGGACCCGGAAGCAGAACAGGGAAAAGCCAGGCCCGTGGAGGCCGAGTAGGGCCTGGTTAATCGTTTTTTACCCGACCCTGCCGGGACTTCGTCCCCCTGGGCGGGGGCAACGATTTATTGCTTGACATCTGGATCGTTAATGGTTACAATTATCTTGGGAAAAGTAAGAATTCGTAAAAGGTGAGACCTCCCGTTTAAAATAGATTTGACCCGTGAAATAAGTTTTTATACAGGCCAGAGGTACATTTTTCGGCTTTTATAATAAATTGAAAATGTTATCCCCTGTTTGCGGGGATCTTTATGGGCATTTCTATTTTAAGCTGTGTTCTCACAGCTTATTTTTGTTCAATTTTCAGTACCCAATAGAAGGGAACTACATCAAGGAGGTGAAGTTGTAAGATTGGAAGCAATAACTGTCATTTCGGGAATTATTGGTATACTCATTGGTTTAGGCGCCGGATATTTCATTCGTAAATATCTTGCTGAGGCAAAAATTGCATCAGCCGAAGAAGCGGCGAAAAAAGTGCTGCAGGAGGCCGAGGAGAAGGCAAAGTCCTTAAAAAAAGAAACGATCATTGAAGCCAAAGACGAAGTACATCGTTTGCGGAACGAGCTGGAAAGGGAAACCAAGGAAAGGCGTTCAGAGCTGCAGCGCCTGGATCGGCGCATTCAGCAGAAAGAAGAATCCGTTGACAAAAAAACGGCCTACCTGGAAAAGAAAGAAGAAGAGCTGAAAGCGCGCGATGAAGAAACCAGCCGGATCCAGAAAACACTGCACGATAACCTCAAGGACCAGCTGGCTGAGCTGGAGCGGATCTCTGGCCTGACCACGGAAGAGGCCAAGGACATCATCTTGAAGCGGGTCGAGGAAGAGATCCAGCACGAAATTGCGCAGATGATCAAAGACGTGGAGCAGCGAGCCAAGGAAGAAGGGGAGAGGAAAGCCCGGGATATCATCACCCAGGCCATCCAGAGATGTGCCGCTGATCACGTGTCGGAGTCTACCGTGTCCGTGGTGAACCTCCCCAACGACGAGATGAAAGGGCGGATCATCGGACGGGAAGGTCGGAACATCCGCACGCTGGAAACGCTGACCGGGATCGACCTGATCATTGATGACACGCCTGAAGCTGTGATCTTGTCGGGGTTTGATCCTATCAGGAGAGAAATCGCCAGGATTTCCCTGGAAAAGCTCATCGTGGATGGACGCATACACCCTGCGCGCATCGAAGAAATGGTCGAGAAGGCCCGGCAGGAAGTCGAAGTGCAGATTCGCGAAGAAGGGGAGCAGGCGGCATTTGAAGTGGGCGTCCACGGGCTTCACCCCGAGCTGATCCGCATGCTGGGCAGGCTGAAATTCCGCACCAGCTACGGGCAAAATGTGTTAAAGCACTCCGTGGAAGTTGCGCACCTGGCCGGGATCATGGCTTCCGAGCTGGGCCTCGATGTGAAGATGGCCAAACGCTCCGGTTTGCTCCACGATATCGGGAAAGCGCTGGACCAGGAAACGGAAGGGCCTCACGTGTTTAACGGGGCCGAGCTGGCGAAAAAGTATCGGGAAACGCCCCAGGTCACCAATGCCGTTGCCGCCCATCACGGGGATGTTGAGCCCCAGACCATGGAAGCGGTCTTAATCCAGGCCTCGGATGCCATCTCCGCGGCCAGGCCGGGCGCCAGGCGAGAAACCCTGGAAGCATACATCAAGAGGCTGGAGAAACTGGAAGATATCGCCGATTCCTTCGACGGCGTGGATAAAGCCTTTGCCATCCAGGCCGGGAGAGAAATCCGCATTATGGTGAAGCCGGATAAGATTGACGACATTACCGCGAACCGGGTGGCACGGGATATTGTGAAAAAAATCGAAAACGAACTGGAATATCCGGGCCAAATCAAGGTGACCGTGATTCGAGAAACCCGGGCCGTGGAATACGCCAAGTAAGAAAGAGCACCAACTTGCAGCAGAAAACCAACGAATCGCGTTCTCCACAAGCACGTATCCCCAACAAAAAATAGCGCCGGGGGCGCTATTTTTTGTTGGGGATACGTGTGTAAAACTTTTAATTTACGCGAATATAAAAATTATTGAAATAAAGAAGGATCTCTTTTTTCCTTGCAGAATATTAGTATATTAAAATAAAATACAGCACAGCGGATTCCTCAACAGCGGATTCCCCAAGGGAGGTACTAATGATCCATGGAAGTATTAAAAGTTTCAGCAAAATCCAATCCCATTTCTGTCGCCGGTGCGCTGGCTGGAGTCTTACGAGAGCGAGGGGGGGCTGAAATCCAGGCAATTGGGGCCGGAGCCCTGAACCAGGCAGTCAAGGCTGTAGCCATCGCCAGGGGTTTTGTGGCCCCCAGTGGTATGGATTTAATTTGTATTCCCGCATTCACGGACATCCAAATTGATGGGGAGGAAAGAACCGCGATCAAGCTCATCGTTGAGCCGCGCTGATAGAACCCTTGCATTAATGTGTTTTTCGAGTCATAGACAATCCCCTGTATTCCCCGCGGACGGTCGCGGCATACATACTTGCAGAGACCGTCCGCGGCTTGCGACTGATCCAGGCACCTTGTTCTAAGGTGTGTTTTTTTTCTGACGACAATTTTAGCCAACTCACACTGCTTGTTCCCTGCCCTACCCTCAGCGAACATCGGATTTGCCCCCTTGAGAAGGAGCGCAGGGTTTCAGCAAAGCCGCCTCAAACTGTTTGAGCGAACGTAGCGAGGGAGTTTTTGAGGCGGCCTGAAACCCCGAGCACCGAAACGATATTTGTCGCAAATCCAGTGAGTCGAGGGCCAGCAGGGAAAAAGAGATCATTCCTGGGCAAGCTTAAGCACCAGGTTTTTTTGTGTTTGTTCATTCGCCCCGGAAAAAGATCTATTTGAAAA
>PWWY01000181.1 GCA_003561325.1 Syntrophomonadaceae bacterium
AATCGCCCTTCCTCGTGGGGCGAAGACGATGTGAAATGAATCGAAATGGTTAAACCTGCCTGCATTTCCCACCGGAAATCTTACGTTAAAGCGATCCGAAGCGGGAAACGGGGAGGAGAAAATGGAACCAACAAAAGACTGCCTGGCCATGCTCCTGGCTGGAGGCGAAGGACGCAGGCTGGGGGTTTTAACCCAGGATATGGCCAAGCCGGCCGTTCCCTTTGGTGGGAAGTTCAGGATCGTGGATTTTGCCTTGAGCAACTGCACCCACTCAGGGATTAAAAACGTTGGCGTATTAACCCAGTACCGGCCCCAGCTGTTAAATAGACATATCGGTGTCGGGGCTCCCTGGAATTTAGATAAAAAAAGCGGGGGAGTGACCATCCTGCCGCCGTACATCCAGAAGAGCGGTGGAAAATGGTACAGGGGTCCGGCCGATGCTGTTTACCAGAACCTCCATTACATCAAGCGCCTATCTCCTTCTTTCATCCTGGTCATCTCCGGAGATCACATTTACAAGATGGACTATTCCAGGATGCTCCGATACCACAGGGAAAAGCAGGCCGATGTGACCGTTGCCGTACACCAGGTTCCCTGGATGGAAACCCGTCGCATCGAGACTGTGTCCACGGCCCTGGGCGGGAGGGGCGAAGCCTTGAAAGAAAAGCCGGAAAATCCAGGGAATGTCCTGGCTTCCATGGGGATCTATCTTTTTAACCGGGACGTTTTGATCAAACACCTGACCATGGACCAGCAGAATGCGGTTTCCAGCCATGATTTTGGTCAAAACGTGCTTCCCCAAATGCTTCATGCCGGAAGCCGCTTGTATGCCTATCTTTTCCAGGGATACTGGAAAGACGTGGGGACGATCAAGAGTTACTGGGAAGCCAATATGTCCCTCTTAGAAGACCGTCCCCCGCTGGACCTTCACGACAAAGGCTGGCGGATTTTTACCGTCAATGGAAATCAACCACCCCAGCAGATCCAAGCTGAGGCCCGGGTCAGCTGCTCCCTGATCAACGAGGGTTGCGTGGTCTCGGGGCAGGTCGAGGGCTCCATCCTTTTTCCGGGCGTGCAGGTCGGCAGGGACAGTGTCGTGCGGAAGTCCATTGTCATGGCGGGAACCCGGATCGGCGCCGGGGTCGTCCTGGATCAGGCTATTGTGGGAGAGAAAACCGTGCTGGAAGATGGCGTTTGTGTTGCCGGGGAGGGCGAAAACATCCTCGCCATACGGCATCGTTCGTATCTTTCGAAAAAATTCCTTCATGACAGCCCATTTACCAGAGGAATTACCAGCCTGAAGGAGAAATAATCTTCTGGGTTATTGTTCGCTGAGGGCAAGCAGGGAAACGGCAGCGAAACCTGACCAGACTTGATAGCCGTTATAATCATATCATTCATCTCACTGGTACTAATTGAACGCTATGAAAAATTTAACCAATGGAGGGTTACTCATGAAAATTTTAGCATGCACGGATGGTTCGAAAGAGAGCTTCAAGGCGATGGCCAAGGCGTTAGAAATTGCAGAAGACAAAAAACATGCCGAAGTCACGGTGATTCACGTGATGCCCCTGTATCATGCTTTTTTCACCGGTTACGAAATTTCCTCGGAGACGGTCAGGCAGTGGGACGAATGGAGAAAGGAAGAGAGTGAGAAGATTTTACAAGAAGCTTCCAAGTGCTTTGAGGAGAAGAATCTCAAGGTCAAGACGGTCTCAAAGGAAGGCCATCCTGCCGATACCATCTGCCAGGTGGCCTCTGAAATTGGCTGTGATTTGATCGTGATCGGCAGCCGGGGTTTAAGTGGGTTGAAAAAATGGATTCCTGGCAGTATTAGCAACGCCGTCGCACAGCAGTGCAAAACAACCGTCATGATCGTGAAGTAGTCAAAGGGAGCCTGTACTATAAGAATCAAGCTACGGGAAGCAACGAGCCGGCTTTTTCTGGGGAAGCCCGGCTCGTTTTTTTCGCGCAGGGAGTTGAGAGGCATAGAAACTTGAATATACGGGTTCGCAAATTTTTTTGGCTCCTTGCGATTTCTTCACCGCTGCAGGATTTATCCAGTACGGTATCGAAATTAAGCCCAATTTTTATGTGGCGAGGATTTTTGCAAGTTTCTTCTTTTTTCGCGTTCCAGGCAGCTGCGAAACAAGCGGTAAGGGGGTAGGAGATGATGTTGAACATGGATGATACGGCTTTGGTAATCGTCGATGTGCAGGGAAAGCTGGCCTTCCAGGTTGACCGGTCCATCAATGTCCTGGAAAATGTAAAGATCTTGATCAAGGCGGCCCGGCTCTATGAACTGCCCGTGGTTATGGTGGAGCAGTGTCCCCGGGACCTGGGATCTACGGTCCCAGAGATTAAAGGGCTGCTCCCGGACGTGGAACCGGCGGAGAAAAATACCTTCAATGCCTGCAAAAGCGAGGATTTTCTCAGCAGGGTGCAGCAGAGCGGCAAAAAACAGCTGCTCGTGGCGGGGATCGAAGCCCATGTCTGCGTCTACCAGACCGTGGCCGGCTTGCTGCAGCACGATTTCCAGGTCTACGTGGCCTCCGACGCCGTGTCTTCCCGGACGGCCTGGAACCGGGATACGGCCCTGGCACGAATGCGTGAAATGGGTGCCGTGATTACCACGACGGAGATGGCGCTTTTCGAGCTGGTAAAAATCGCTGCCGGTGAGCGATTCCGGCAGTTTATCCAGATCGTGAAGTAGGCTGTTGGGCGGAAAAGTAGGGGAAAAGGGAAACAGGAATTCGGAACAAGAGGAGCTGGGCCAGGATGTGGCACGGTCTGCAGGCCCGGGTTGTCGAGAGGGTGTCCGGCAGCGGCGGGGAGATCCAGCTGCAAAAACGGGGTGCCCACTATGAAATGATCTATAACGGGGTTTTCCTCATGGCCACGTATAACGGGGCCTCAGAGCGTGCTGCCGTGAAAAGGGCCCTGTCGAAACTGGTGCCCCGACGGGGCGCAGCGGGGCTGCACATCCTCATGGGCGGCCTGGGGGTGGGATACAGCCTCCAGGAAGCGCTGGGCCGGCCCCAGGTGGCCCGGGTTGTGGTCGCCGAGATTGAAGGCGCCGTGATTGCCTGGAATGAACAATACCTGCGAGCTTTCAACGGCGGTGCCCTGGACGATCCCCGGGTTACCC
>PWWY01000011.1 GCA_003561325.1 Syntrophomonadaceae bacterium
CAGGTTCTGTTTCCGGCTTCCCCGGTGCGGAAACTGTTAAAAAAGAGAAGATCTTTGCCCAAAAGTGTGACTTCCTGATTCCCGCCGCCCTGGAAAATGCCATCAAGGGCGATAATTTTGCCGAAATTCAGGCCAGGGTGATTTTTGAAGCGGCAAATGGCCCCACCTGCCCCCTGTGTGAGCCGGATCTTGAGGCGAAAGGGATTACCATCATCCCCGATATCCTGGTTAACAGCGGGGGTGTGGTCGTTTCCTACTTTGAATGGGTCCAGAACCTGCAGCAGTTCAGCTGGAGCGAAGAACAGGTCGATCAGGAACTGCAGAAAAAAATGAAAAACGCCTACAACCGGGTTACTGAAAAAGCGGAGGAAGAAAAAGTAACCCTGCGTATAGCTGCTTACATGCTGGCCATAGAGAAAGTAGCCGCCGCAGCCCAGACCAGGGGGGCCTATTAATCAAGAAGTTAAGGGAGTAATTATTGGATACCTTTTACTGGCCCATGATTATTGCCGGGAGGGAAAAGGGATGATAGAGAAGCAGGGAACGGCAAAAGTTCTCGAAGAAATCGGGGTCTTGCTCGAACTTAAAGGTGAAAACCCATTTAAAAGCAGGGCTTATTACAGTGCTGCCCGCACCGTTGAACTGATCGGTGAAGAAGAGCTGGAAAAACTTGTCCACGAAGACAAGCTAAAAGATGTCAGGGGGATCGGCTCGGCGATCAATGAAAAGTTAAAAGAACTTGTTCTTACCGGCAAACTTAACTACTATGAAGAGCTGAAAGAAAGCATCCCGGAAGGGCTTTTTGAAATACTGAAAGTACCCGGACTAGGGCCCCGGAAGGTCAGGGCCCTTTATGATATGCTTGAGATTACCACCCTGGCCGAACTTGAATATGCCTGCCGTGAGAACCGGTTGGTCAACCTTAAAGGTTTCGGTCAGAAAACCCAGGATAATATTCTTGAGGGGATTGAGTTTCTTCGCCGTAACCAGGGTCGATATTTTTACAGTGAAGCCCGCAGGGTTGCCGATGAGCTGGTCGGGAAGTTAAAAGAATTCCCCGCCCTGGGTGAGGTAAGCCTGGCCGGCAGTATCAGGCGCTTCCGGGAAATAGTCAAAGATATAGACCTGGTCGCTTCGACCGATAAACCGGCTGACCTGACCGGCTATTTTTGCGATCTGCCCCAGGTGACCGGGGTAATTGCGCATGGGGATACAAAAGCTTCCGTCCAGCTGGATGAAGGAATTAATGCCGACCTGCGGGTAGTGAAAAAGCAGGAATTTCCTTACGCCCTCCATCACTTTACGGGCAGTAAAGAACATAATACAGCCCTGCGCCACAGGGCAAAGAATATGGGAATGAAAATCAACGAGTACGGCCTGTTTCGGGGAGAGGAGGAAGAGCTTGTTGAGTGCCGGAATGAAACAGAATTCTTTGCCGCCCTTGACCTTGATTATATCCCCCCTGAACTGCGTGAAAACTATGGGGAAATCGAGGCAGCTGAAGTAGGCGACCTGCCGACGCTTGTTGAAGAAAAAGATATCCGCGGCATTTTTCACGTGCACACTCTTTACAGCGACGGTACCAATACGCTGGAAGAAGTGGTCCGGCACTGCAGTGAACTTGGCTATGAATACGTGGGGATTACGGATCACAGCCAGTCGGCTTCTTACGCGGGCGGTCTGAAAGAAGAAGACCTGGAGGAACAGCAGGAAGAGATTGAAGCCATGCGTGAAAAATATCCCGGTATAGCAATATTAAGCGGGGTTGAGTCAGATATAAGGGCCGACGGCAGCCTCGATTATCCCGATGCCGTGTTAGAGCACCTGGACTTTGTTATCGCCTCGGTTCATTCGGGTTTGAAGATGGAACGCTCTAAGATGACCGATAGGCTCTGCCGGGCTCTCTCTGACCCCCGGGTAACTATGCTGGGACACCCGACAAACAGGCTGCTGCTCGGGCGGGACAGTTCCCCCCTGGATCTCGAAAAAGTTTTCCAGAGTGCTCTCGAAAACGGCGTTATCCTGGAACTTAACGCCAGCCCGGCCCGCCTGGACCTTGATTGGCGTCACCTGAAAAAGATCAGGGAAATGGGCCTGCTGGTTTCAATCAATCCCGATGCTCACCGGCTGGAAAGTTTTGAGGATACCAACCTGGGAGTTGCCATCGCCCGTAAAGGCTGGCTCGAAAAAAAGGATATTTTCAATACCAGGTCTCGCAGTGAAGTCGAAGATTACCTGCGCAAAAGGCACGGCTAAGCTTTTGCAGGGCAGCTGCAGTGCGTAAACTATTACTATCGCCTGTGGGAGGGTTTGTCTTTGGAATATATTCTAAGCCTGCTGATCGGAATTAGCTTAAGCGCCACCAGCGGTTTTCGGGTTTTTGTACCCCTGCTGATCCTGAGTATTGCCTCCCTGGCCGGATGGGTGGAACTTTCGCCAACATTTGCCTGGATCGGCAGCTACCCGGTTCTGGCCGCCCTGGCCGTGGCCACGGTCCTGGAGCTGGGGGCTTATTTTTTCCCCTTTATCGATAACCTGCTCGGTGCCGCTTCGGTTCCCGTCAGCATGGTGGCCGGCATTCTGATTACCGCTTCTGTAATAGTTGACCTGCATCCCATGTTAACCTGGACCCTGGCCATAGTGACGGGAGGTGGAGCCGCCCTCGGGGGCAGCGCACTCAGCAATCTGCTGCATGCCGGCTCAACGGCAACTACGGGAGGAACCGCCAATCCCGCCCTTTCACTGGTGGAAACAGTGTTTTCGTTTTTCATCGCTATCCTGGCAGTCCTGGTGCCGGTATTTGCCTTTCTGCTGCTTGCTCTTATCGTTTTCATTGTGATTAAAAGAATCGGCGCTATTAAAAAACGGTCTGCAGCTTAATATTGAAAGGGCTCAAAATAATCTTATTTAAATCCGAATAGTGGAAAGAAGGGGGAATGTTAATTTAAATGGAAATAATTGACAGGCATGCAATTCCCAATCTCCGTAAGTATTTGAAACAATCATTTATGGGAACTGCGGTAATTGTGATGATCATATTTGCTCTTGATGCATCGGTGCATACGGTTATAATTGCTACTTTGG
>PWWY01000014.1 GCA_003561325.1 Syntrophomonadaceae bacterium
AAAGCTTATTCCCCGGGATGTTGGAGGGATGGAATCTTGGCTCCAAAGAAAACGGTATTGAAACTGACGAAACAAATTGAGAAGATGATGGCTTTATTTCCCTGGTTTTTTAGGCTATACCGGCTCTACTATCGCCGCATCGTGGAGAAGGAAATCCACCTGGGCTGCATTTCCTGCCAGGACCGGGTGCTTTGCATCGGGGGCGGCCCTTTTCCCTGCACGGCCCTGGAAATAGCCGGCAAAACGGGGGCCCGGGTGCACGTTATCGACAACGACCTGGAGGCCGTTGCTTATGCGCGGCGGGTGGTCGAGAGCTTAAACATGGATAACATTGTCCGCGTGGAACACGCGGAAGGCAAGCGGTTGGAGGTAAAGAGTTTTACCGTGGTTCACGTGGCACTCCAGGTTACCCCCAGGGAAGAGGTGCTAAAAAATATCCTGGAGAAAGCATCCCAGAGAGTGCGCATCCTGCTGCGGGAACCGGGAGAAGAGTTTAAATCTTATTATGCACCCTTATCCCGGGAGTATTATGCTCGCAGCAGCGGTTTGATTACACAGGGAAACGGCACGATCAAAGCCACCCTGCTTTTCCACGGAGGTTTAACAAAAGAGCATGCGAACCAAAAAAAATCTGCTCAAGACAGCTGGCCTGGCGGCAGCTTTCCTGTTGGCCGGCGGGCTGCTCTGGCAGGCTGACCCGGGCATACTTTATGATACGTTGAAAGCAGTGCCGACGCCTGCTTTGCTGGCGGCGGGCCTGCTGCAAGGCACAACCATTTTGCTTATCGTGCTGCAGTGGTGGTTGATCGCCCGCAAGCTGCACCTTCCTCTCACACCCGGGCAGGCGTTTCACGTGAATATGGCGGGGGCTTTTGTGGAGAGCATCACCCCTGCTGTCAAGCTGGGTGGAGAGGCCAGCAAGATCTTGATCTTACGCACCTATGCCGATTTTGACACGGCCAGGGGCGCAGCCCTGGTCAGCGTGCAGAAAGTGTTTAGCCTGCTCCCCTTTATTGCCTTAACCCTGTTCAGTTTGCTGGGTTTTCCCCTGGTCGCTCCCTTTTCCCATTCCATTATTTCCTGGCTGCTTCCAGGCTTCGTCATCATCCTGGTCTTGACCAGCATCCTGGCCTGGCTGGTATTCTTCCCGGGTTCGCTCAGAACCGTGTCGAATTGCCTCCCGTTTTTCCCGGGAAAACGTTTCAGAAAAAAGATGGACAGCGGGCTCTATCTTCTGCAGGAAGCGCTTTCTCCAGGGGTTCGCGACAAAGGGTTTCTTTGCGGCCAGGGATTTTTATCGCTGGTTATTTGGCTGCTTTTTCCCGTGAAAGCTTTTTATCTCGCACATTCCCTGGGCTTAAGTCTAGGGTTTTTCCATCTTGCGTTAGCTACGTACCTGGCGTACACGGCGGGGATGATCCCCCTGCTTCCGGGTGGCCTGGGAACCTTTGAAGGCACCATGCTGCTCATGCTGATCCCCGCCGGCGTACCGCTGCACCAGGCGCTGGTGTTTGCCCTGGTCTTCAGGTTCATTACGTTCTGGCTGGTCTTTCTCCTCAGTGTCTGCTACATGGGCGTATACATGCTGGTGATGAAATAAGATTGGCGCCAGGCATTCTCATAGATACTTTTTGTCAGGAAGGGAGGTTCAAGGTTCCTCTTTTTTAAGGTTCATGAATGTATAAAGTGGAGGAGAGAGCCAATTACGCCATGAGATTCAGAATCGTCATCGCTATATTGACCGTTCTAGTAGGGGGTGCCTGTTTTGCTTTTTGGCCGCAATTTTCCGCTGCCTCCAATGATCCTGCAGCTCGAAACCAGTTTTTATTTTATGCGCAAACACTGGATGAAGACAGTCATATCTTTTATGCAGGGGTAGAACCTGATCATGCCGGAGAAGATATTCTGCCCCAGGGCCAGGAGGATGATTATTTAAATGAGTTTGTCGATGACGAGTTCAGTTACAGCTTCGATTACCAACAGCTGGATTTCTACCGGGGAAGGGTTCTCGCGGTAACGGACCGCAAGCCTGTGGAGGCCTTCGTGACACTGGAGCAGCAGGCCGAAGTAGAGATTACCAGCGGGCCCTTTAAAGGGGAGACGGTCAGCATCCGGAGCACCTATATAGAAGATGATTTCTATCTTAACCTTTACCTGGAAGAAGGAATGCGGATTATCCTGGCTGTTCATGAGAACGGAGGGGTGATTCAAGAGGCTTATCTGCACGATATGGCCCGGGAGCGGGGGTTGCATCTTCTGCTGATTATTTTCGTGTTGCTGCTGTTGGTGGTGGGCCGCATCCAGGGCTTGAAGACGCTCGTGACCCTGGGCTTTACGGGTCTGATGATTGTGCAGGTGATTCTCCCTCTACTGCTGCGGGGCCTGGAGCCCATTCCCGTGGTAACCGCGGCTGCAGTCGGGATCATTGTCTTTACCCTGGTCGTGATCGGTGGATTTAATGCCAAGACTTTTTCTGCGATCGTGGGAACCGTCTGTGGAGTTACCCTGGCCGGGGTGCTTGCCCTGTGGGTGGGTGAAATATCTTACCTGACCGGTTTCAGTTCCGAGGAAGCCCAGATGATCTATTTCATGGAGCAGACCATCAATGTGCGGGGGCTTTTGTTTGCGGGCATTATCATCGGCTCCCTGGGAGCGGTCACCGATGTTGGAATGTCCGTTGCTTCGGCTGCATCGGAGGTGCGGGAAGCCAACCCGCGGATTACCACCCTGGAACTTACTCGCTCGGCGATGAACGTGGGCCGTGACATCATGGGGACCATGTCCAATACCCTGGTGCTGGCATACGTGGGCGGTGCCATACCTTTGCTATTATTGCTTACAGGTTATGAAATGGACTGGCTGAAAATTATTAACCTTGATCTCATCGCCACAGAGGTTGTGCGGGGCATCGCGGGCAGCATCGGCCTGATTGCATCCATTCCCGTAACCGCTGTTGTGGCCGGTTATCTCATGGGAAGAAAGGAAGAAAGGAAAGACGCCTGACTTTTCTTCATCCCGGGTTACTTGATGCTTTCTCTTAAATAGCGACAGGTAAAAATAACTGTGCGCGGCAGCGCGCCGC
>PWWY01000188.1 GCA_003561325.1 Syntrophomonadaceae bacterium
CGGATGATGCCCTGGTCCACCCACTCGATCGTGTTGTAGGCGATCAGACACTCGTCCGCCAACAGGATCATCGCCACGTCCAGCCGATGGAACTGCCCGTACGCCGGACTGTCATCGATCGGTTCCACCCGCTCGTTCGTGATCAGGTTGTTCAGGATCAGGTTGTGCGGACACTCGATCACGATCCCGATGTTGTTGTCCGTGTTCACCAGATCGCTCGTGATCAGGTTCGAGGAGATCGTGTTGTGCGTCGACGGAACGCCCCTGGCATCATCTGCCAACTGGCTGACCTGGATGTCGTTAGTCGTCCACGATCCTGTCTGCACCACGTTGTACATGCTGAGCGCCACAGGACAAGCGTTGAGTTGGTCGACAATGCTTACCAGGAGGTGCTCAATCTCGTCCGGAGTGATCGCGGCAAACGGCTTCTCCTTCTTGCCCACAAGATCAGAGTTCACCTCGGGGAACGGCGGAAGCTCCCGATCAACCCGACACAGCTTGTAGCGCATCAGCGCGATGTCCTCTTTCATCCTCGCCTTCTCGGCGTCGATGAGGTCCTTCAGATCACGGTGAGCGTCGCCCCACACTGCGCCATCCTCGATCAAATCGTTCAATTCCTCCAACCAACCATCGATGGCAACCAGACTCGCCTGCAGCAGCACGGCCAACGCCCGCGCCTCGCCCAGCTTGCCCAGAAGAAGATCGTGATCCTTCTGGGTGATCAGACCAAGATCGAGCCACTCCCCCACATCAGCAATAAGGGAGTCGATGTCGTCCAGTATGTCCCCAAGCTCAGTTTCAAGCTCAGGCACCCATTGGTCGCGCAGTTCTTCCAGGATGTCCAACGCTTCAACCATTGGCTCCGCTAAGGCCGCTTGGCGCACAGCCTGCAGCCTGGCGTTCAGATAGTTCAACTCCGGTACAATTAGATCAAGGGCACCTTCGATCGCGTGCTTCCGGTCCACAAAGTCCGCGGGATCCCCAAGCGCGTTGTACGCTGCAAAGATCCCCGTCGTGAAGATCGCCTTGTCGCCGGAGGTGATCACGATCTGCGCATCGTCTGAGCCGTCGTTGGCCGTCCCGTTGTTGTACACCACGTTACCCTCGACGAGGTTCTCCACGGAACCCATCAGCTGCACGCCGCCCCAGATGTTCCCTTCGAGCCAGCTGTCGAGAAGCTTGTTGTCGTCGGCGAACACGAACCGTGCGCCCCAGCCTTCGTTGTCGTTGATCTCGAGCCCGCTGAGCTCGTTCCCGTTTGAATCGTTAAGGACCACGCCGCCGTTGGCGTTGTCGTTGAACGCGCCGCCGGTGACGGTGTTGCCCTCCGACTCAAAGATGAACAGCCCGAGGCCGCTGTTTTCAACGGTGTTCTCCAGAAGTGTGTTGTTGCTCGACTCCTCGAGGAAGATCCCGATGCCGGGCACGCCGTCGATCGTGTTGTTCTCGATCCGACAGCCATGCGCGTCGAGCAGACGGATCCCCTCGTCGGGTGGAGCGGTGCCGTTGATCTGCTCTATCACGTTGTTCACGATCACAGCACCATCAGCGTGCTTCACCAGGATGCCAATGTCACCGCCAGCAATGCTGAACCCGTCGATCTTGATCCCGCTCACGCGGACAGTCTGGTAGTTGCGCGTGACGTCGGAGTACTCACGGTACGCGCCCACCACGAACACGGCTTGAGAGACGCTGGTGTTCACAACCTCAACATCCCCCTGCGCCTCGATGGTGATGTTGTCCTTCTGGACGAGGATGGGGAATATCTCCCCCGTTCCCGTGTACGACTCAAGCACGGTGATCACGTCACCACTACCCGCCTCCTCCAACGCCGCAGTGATCGTGGGGAAATCAGCTGGGTACGGCCCAACCTTCCAGGTCGCCGCGCTGGCCAGGGCGCCTGTCAAGGCCAGCACCATGAACAATGTCGTAATGTATCGCTTCATCCTACCTCCCCTGCCTCATATCTCTTGGTATATTCCGAGAGCCCGCGGAGCGAGCCAGAACCCCCCACCTGTTCCGCTCCAAGCCAACGTCTCCGCTTCGCGTCCGCGCAATCACCCCCTTCCCATCCACCGTACTCCCTTGCGCATCTCGCTTTCTTCGCACGATAGCGCTTCCGAGCACCGAATGAGACCGATGATGCATTGCGCCAGTATACCAAAGACATGTCGGAGAAGTATGTAACGCCCATCACATCAGTAGAACGGCGGGGCTGAGCTTGCCCAAAACTCTACTTCTCTGTCCCGCCTTCACGCACCCCTCGGCGGCAGCTCTTAGGCTCATCCCGGTGGGGGCGGCGTCGGCGGGTGCGCGAGGACTGCAGCCTCGGTGGTGGCCTCACGGCCACGGCCGTCGCGTACGACCAGCGTCACCGGATGACGCCCGGCCTCGGTGAACGTGTACGAGGCGCTGACGCCGCTTGCCGTCGCCCCATCGCCGAACTCCCAGGTGTAGCCCACGATGTTGCCCGTGGAGGCCGAGGCGTCGAAGGCCACCGTAAGCGGCGTCTCACCCACCTTTGGCTCGAAATCGAACGCCGCCTCCGGCGCCCGTCCCGCATTCTGACAGCCGCCGGCCACGATCATCAGCACCGCCAGGATCCCCAAGGCTGCATAAACAGACAATCTCTTCATCTTGGAATCGCCCCCCAAGGTCATGTCTCGCCCCACTCTAGTCCCGAAGTGAAGGCCCAAACAAGTATGGGCATTACATTCGCGCTTCCGCCCCTGTCTCCCGCCGTCCGGACAGCCGTCCCTCAGCCCACCATCCCGAGACGCCCATCGTCGCAGACAAGCTGCGCCGCTACAAGGGCAGGAATGGTTGGTTGTCGTAGCGGCGGAGCTTGTCTCCGACGTAGGCCACGGTTGGTTCATCCGTGTCAGCGCGAAGCGCTGCCGTGATAGCCGGAGGGCGCAGCCCGACGGCTCCGTGGCCAAATGCATCTCAGCCACGGGCTCGCCGAACGTCGCAGACGAGCTGTGACCAACGTCGCATGCAAGATGCGCTACAGAGGGGGAATGGTTGGTTGTCGTAGCGGCGGAGCTTGTCTCCGACGTCTGGTCGGATCTGGTC
>PWWY01000229.1 GCA_003561325.1 Syntrophomonadaceae bacterium
TCCTTGATGTCCGCCCCTTCCTGGCGCCGGGTCAGCTCCAGGAGGTCTTCCACCAGATAGATCATGCGCTGGGTTTGCGTATTGATATCATTGATGAATTCTTTTTGTTGTTGGGGTTCCATCTCGTAGTTCTGGAGAGATTGAATGCCGATCAGCATGGAAGCCAGGGGCGTTCGCAGTTCGTGGGAAACATCCGCGACAAAGCGAGTCAGTCGTTGGTTCATTTCGCTCACTTTGCTGGCCATGATGTTGAACTGCCGGGCCAGCTGCCCGATTTCATCCCTTGATTTGATCTCAATTTTCTGATCCAGCTTGCCCTCGGCCATCTGCCGCGCGGCATCGGTCAGTTCCTTGATGGGGACAGTTAAGTGGTGGGAGATTAAGCCAGCAAGCCCCACGGCCAGGACCATGGAAATCAGGGTAGAAACAATCAAAAAGCGTTGCACCGCTGCAATTGTTTCGTACATCGGTGTGAGGGAGGTAGAAAGAAAGGCCGCGCCCAGGATCCAGCCGTTATCTTCAGCCTGGATGGGTACGGCTACCTGCAGGACCCACTGGTCGGAGAGCTCGCTGAACTGCACACTTTGCCCGACCCTCCCCTCCAGGGCTATTTCTACTTCGCGGCGGTCCAGTCCCATGCCCAGCATTCCCCCGATGCGCACGGAATCCCCCAGCACCATCTGACGAGGGTCCACCACGATCACCCGGGCATTGAACTGGCGGCTGAAACTCTCGGACACACTGCTGAGCAAGACCGGATCGACCTCTTCCCGCAGAAAAGGGGCCATGAATTCAGCAGCCAACAGTCCCGTTTGTTCCAGCTTTTCTTTTTCCAGGGAAATGTGGTAATTTTCTAACATATTTAGCAGGAAAAACCCCGTTACGAGCATGACCGCCACCAGCAGCAGCAGGTATAGCAGGGCTATCCGGACGCGAATGCTTTTTAACATCGATGGCATCTAACCCTCTCTAAATTTATACCCCGTTCCCCAAACGGTCAGAATCATCCGGGGATCTGCCGGGTTTTCTTCCAGCTTTTCCCTCAGATGGCGGATATGCACATCCACGGTGCGAGCATCGCCGCAATAATCGAACCCCCAAACCTGCTCCAGGAGCTGCCCCCGGGTAAATACGCGTCCTGCGTTAGAAACCAAAAAACTCAGCAGGGCATACTCCCGGGAAGTCAAGGGGATCTCCCGTCCTTTTAACACAACCTTGTGCTTGACCAGGTCTACTTCCAGGCTGCCCATGCGAATGATCTTTTTTGCCAGGGCCTCATGCTGGGCCGTGCGGCGAAAAATCGCCCGGATACGTGCCAGCAGTTCTCGCGCATTAAAGGGCTTGGTGATATAGTCGTCGGCGCCCAGCTCCAGGCCGAGGATCTTATCGATGTCTTCATCCCGGGCCGTGAGCATGATGATGGGAACCTCGGAGGTTTTACGCACAGCTCTGCAAACTTCGTAGCCGTCCACCTTGGGCAACATGAGATCCAGCACGATCAAATCGGGCTCTTCTTGTTCAATTTTTCCCAGGGCCTCTTCTCCATCATAGGCTACATCAACCTCAAAGCCCTCTTTTTCCAGGTTGAAAGCCAGTGCCCGCACCAGTGTTTTTTCGTCCTCCACCAGGAGAATTTTCTTCGTCATGGGACTAAGGCTCCTTTACGCCAAGTTCTTTATGCCGGGCCATCACGGTCTGGATATCTTCCCACACGGGCCTTTTCTTCCCCGGATCCCGCAGCAGGGCCGCCGGGTGAAAGGTCGGCATGACCAGGTGCCCTCTCCACCGGTACCAGTTCCCCCGGGCACGGGTGATGACCAGGGAGGGATCAAGGAGGGCCCTGGTCGCTACCGCTCCGAGCAAAACCAATATCTGGGGATTGATCAGCGTGACCTGTTTTTCCAGGAGAGGCAAGCAGGCCTCCATTTCATCTCGCTGCGGCGCCCGGTTTTTGGGAGGGCGGCATTTAACGATGTTGGCGATATAGACATCTTCCCGGGACAGCCCCGCTGAGGCGATAATGCGGTCCAACAACTGCCCGGCGGCTCCCACGAAAGGACGCCCCTGCCGGTCTTCTTCTGCCCCCGGACCTTCACCGATGAACATGATCTGGGCCCGGGGATGACCCTCGCCAAAAACTACCCCGCTGGCATTTGCCCTGAGGGAACAGCGAGAACAGCCCAGGCAAAGAACTCGACATTCTTCTAGGGAACGGACGGCAGCAACCTGCCGCAACAGGGGATCATCCTCCTGGGGTTCATCGGGTCTTGCGGTTCGCTTTTTCTCCTGGATTTTACCTGTGCCATTCCCCACAGCAAGCGACTGCCCGGTAGAATGATTTTCCTGTCTTTTTAAACGCTCCAGGTAATCAAACAGGGTTTCCTGTTCACTCAACCTCATCCCTCCCTGGACTTGATTGTTTCATCTGCCGGGGAAACTCCTGGATATCCTGTCGGCATTTCCGGATAGACAAATCCCTTTTGTTAAGGTGCGGATGGTCGCGCCACCATTGGTCCGCTCGAATTTGTAAAGACTTCCTCATTTTGGCTATCAGTTTAGTCAGGGTTCCCCGCCGTTTCCCCGCTTGCAGTGAAACAAGCGTCTATTCCAGGGCAGTTCGATAGCTTAATTATTCTTCACCCGGGCGTTCATTTCCTCCTGATAACAAAAAAGAAAGGGATACCCCTTTCTTCTGCCTTGGAGAAGCCTGCAGCTGTTTTAAGTGCTTACTGCCCCGGGATGGAACCGGAGGAAACCTCCTTGATCTTCGAGACGGTTTCCAGGGCCATCTGCAAAAAGAGCTGGTGGAAACGCAGATCGTCGGTTAACTCCGGGTGAAAAGACGTGGCCAGGTAATGACTCTGGCGGGCCGCGACGATCTGTTCCTGGAAACGGGCGAGCACTTCGACCTCCTCCCCCGCAGACAAAATGATCGGGGCCCTGATAAACACACCGGTAAAAGGGTCCGGGCCAAATGCCTGCACGTCCAGGGGAGCTTCAAAGCTCTCCCGCTGTCTTCCGTAGGCGTTGCGCCGCACCATTATGTCCATCA
>PWWY01000095.1 GCA_003561325.1 Syntrophomonadaceae bacterium
CGAAGCTTTAGCCTTGTCAGGCATAGCGGAGATCCCTTTGGTGGTCTATTTGGCTCAACGAGCCGGCCCCTCCACCGGAGTGCCCACCCATACCGGCCAAGGGGACCTGGGCCTGGCCCGTTTTGCCGGACCGGGTGAATTCCCTCGAGTCTTGGTGGCCCCGGGCGACCCGGCCGAAGCTTGGGCCCGAACCATGGAAGCCTTCCACTTGGCCTATCGTTATCGCTTGCCGGCTATTCTGTTGACCGACAAACATTTAAGCGAGAGTTTCTATACTTTGGACGAGATCGATCTTCCGTCGTTGAAGGCGGAAAGGTTCATTGTCGATCGGCCCGGCCGGGATTATCAGAGTTATGCTTTTACGGCCAGCGGGGTTTCACCCCGGGCCGTGCCCGGCCAACCGGCCGTGGTGCGGGCCAGCAGTTACGAACACGACGCAAAGGGTCTGACCACCGAGCAAGCTTCTTCCATAAAAAAGATCAATGAAAAAAGATGGCGGCGCGAGAAAGCATTGGCCCAAACGGTCGCTCGCTGGAATCCGATCAAGGTTTGGGGTGGCGGCCGCAACTTGATCGTCGGCTGGGGGTCGACTGCCGGAGCCATTCGCGATGCTTTGGCCGAATTGCCCGATCATCGATTCATGCAGATCTCCTACATTGCCCCCTTTCCCAAGAAAGAGGTTGTTCGGGAGATGGAGAAGTCCGACAAGGTCATCCTGGTCGAGAACAATGTGACCGGTTTGTTGGGCCAGATCGTGGCCATGGAGACCGGCCGACTGATTGAATCCAGGATATTGAAATATGACGGACGTCCTTTCACGGCGGAAGAGATAGTCGATGAAATTAAAAGAAAGCGATGAAAGAATTTGAAACCAACCATCCCAATACCTGGTGTCCGGGTTGCCCGAACAGTGTCATTCTTCAGGCCTTCAAGGGAGTTTTGGCCAACCTGGTCAAGGACGGGATCAGCCACCATGATCTGGTAGCGGTGACCGATATCGGTTGTGCCGGCAAATTCTATGACTTGCTCGAGGTCAACGGATTCTACGCTTTGCACGGGCGCTCTTTGATCACCGCTTTCGGCATGAAGATGGCCAATCCCAAGCTCAAAGTGGTCGGCTTCATCGGCGACGGCGGGGCTTATGCCGAGGGATTGAATCATTTGGTTCAGCTGGCCCGGTTGAATCCCGATCTAACGGCCCTGGTCTTTAACAATCGAGTCTTTGCCTTGACCGTCGGACAGGGCACTCCGGTGACGGAAGAGGGTTATCGGGGGAACACCACGCCGGAAGGGATGATCGATCCTCCCTATAATCCCTTGGCGGTGGCTCTTTCGGCGGGAGCCCCTTTCATTGCCCGAACCTCGGCCTTGGACATTTCCGCTTCTCAAAAAATGATCAAGCAAGCCATCCAACATCGGGGCTTTTCCATTTTAGAGATATTACAGCCCTGTATCACCTTTCGGCCCGATGACCTGGTCGAGCTTCGGCAAAACCATAAACCGGTCTCTGCGAAGAAGAACAACCGAGAAGAGGCCAGACAGATCATCGAATCTTGGAATTATGATCAGAAAGGGGCCATTCCGGTAGGCGTCTTTTATCAGGCCAACAGGCCCGTTTGGGAAGAAAGGCATAAAGCGCGAACATGGCACCGTTCTCAAAGAAAAGTTGACATGAAAAAGATCAAACAAGAGCTTTTATGAAGAACGATCATCGCCCCAAGATTGCGGTCATTGGAGGAGGCACCGGCATTTTCTCGGTTTTGTCCGGCTTGAAGAATAAACCGGTTGATCTGTCAGCCATTGTTTCCATGGCTGACAGCGGCGGTTCGACCGGCCGCCTTCGGGAAGAGTTCGGCGTGCTTCCGCCGGGCGATATCAGAATGGCTCTGGTGGCCTTATCCGAATCGGACCAGACCTTGTCCGAGCTGCTCAATTATCGTTTCAACGGCCAGTCCTTTGACCACAGCCTGGGCAATCTTCTTTTGATCGCTTTGGCCGACATCAGAGGAGGTTTTGCCGCCGGGGTCCATGAGGCGGCCCGTATTCTGGGGGCGCGAGGAAAGGTCTTTCCGGTAACATTGGATGATGTGCAATTGAGGGCCGAATTGGAGAACGGTCAGGTGATCGAAGGCGAGGCCAGCATAGATTGCCCCCGGCATGACGGGCAGCTGAAGATAAAGCGGGTTTTCTACGATCGGCCCGGCCGGCTTAATCCGGAAGCCGAGCAAGCCGTTCAGCAAGCCGATCTGGTGATAATCGGTCCGGGTGACCTTTTTACCAGTATCATTCCGAATCTGTTGGTTTCCGGGCTGCCGGAAGCCATTCGGAAAAGTCGGGGACAGAAGGTCTATTTTTGTAATTTAATGACCAAATTCGGTGAGACCAACGGCTTTCGAGGAGAGGATTTCGTGGCCGAGATAGAGAAATATCTGGGTTTTGACGCAATTGACCGAATAATTTTCAACAATTCACATCCTTCGCCCGAAAGGATAAAGAAGTATGAGCGGGAGAATGCTTCGGTGGTGGAATATTCCGGCGAAGCTTTGCGGAACCGACAGGCCAAAGTTCTGGAAAAGGATCTTTTGCGGGCGGAAGGGTTCATCCGCCATGATCCCCAAAAGGTGGCCGAAGTGGTCATGGATATAATCAAACAACGGAATGGCTGAAAAAAGAGCGGCCAAGGCCCTGTTCTTGTTTTCGGGCGGCTTGGATTCTTTGCTTGGGGTCAAGCTGCTGGAAAAACAGGGGGTCAAGGTGACGCCCGTTTTCTTCGAGAGTTATTTTTTCGATTCCAAACAAGCCAAGGCGGCGGCCAAGGCCAACGGCCTTAAATTGAAAGTGGTGGATTTCGGCGAAGAGCAGTTGGCGGCGGTGCGGACCCCTCGCCACGGTTACGGGCGAGGGATGAATCCTTGCGTCGACTGCCATGCCTTGATGCTTAAAAAGGCCCGTCAGATGATGGCCGAAGAGGGATATGATCTGGTGGCGACGGGAGAGGTTCTGGGGCAGAGACCGATGAGCCAGGTCAAGGACAGGATTAAATTGGTCG
>PWWY01000007.1 GCA_003561325.1 Syntrophomonadaceae bacterium
CACCACCGGGCTTCCCTCAAGGCTGAGCCGTATCCTGCAAGAATCCTTTTACCAGGACAACCAAGGCTTCATAGTGATTGAGGATAATGCTGTGGTGGTTGGCGCCATCGACTTGGACAAAGCGGCTGCCTTCCGGCAATTTCGAAATAAATTGTTTCCCTTTTCCAGGCGGCACCACGACCACGTTCCCCGGGCCATACTGAAGACCTTCCGGCGCTTGCAGCAGCAGGGTGGGCACATCGATCCTGCCCCCCAGTTCGTCCAGGTTCGCCGGTCTCTGCTTGAAAGGCAGGGCGGCATGCCTGGGGGTTTTCGAGACGACGGACCCATCATCGTGGTGGTGAACATCATGCCAGTAATAACGCTCGATGTAATGATTCCAATGCCGGTGATTGGGATTTTTTTTCATGAATTCCAGGTAGGTGTGCCAGTCAGCAAAGACCGTGCCCAGGATATGCAGGCGCAGGGATAAGGCCTCTTCCAGGAGCTTAAGCTCTTCCCGGGGAAATTCTACCCCCCCATCAACCAGGACCAGCCGGGAAAGATGATCGGCATACTGACTGGCAAAGACAACTCCTACCATCGCTCCCATGGAGTGCCCCATCAAGATCATTTGATCTAAACCCAGGGCCTCCACCAGTTCCTTGAGATCCCGGGCATACTGCCACAGGTCATAGTAACCGGCAGCCGGTTTTTCACTTTCTCCGCGGCCGCGCAGGTCCAGGGCGAGAACCCGGTAATCCTTGACCAGGCGTTCAGCCACAGCATCCCAGTAGCGGGCATTGGCGCTCAGGCCGTGGACCAGCAGGATGGTTTCTGGCCCGGTCCCGCCGAAATCCACCACGTGAAGATCGATGTCACTGATTTTTACCTTCAAATTTCTCATCCAGTCTCTCAAGCTCCTTTACCTGCCGGGGTCTTCCGGTGAGTGCTTCCGGGTCGTCTCCAATTCACCGGCGCTTTCCAACAGGTTTACACAATACTCGATGATCTCTCTGCGGCGAATGATCCCGATAAAAATATTGTTATCGTCCACAACGGGAACAAAATTCTGGTCCACGGCGAGAGAGAGTAAATCCGAAATTTTTGATCCGATCTGTACCGGCAGGTTTACCTTTTTCCTGGGGATATCCTTCAAATACACCTTTTCGCTGCCTTCAAAGGTAAGCCCCGGGGTGTTCTTCAACTTCCAAAGCAGATCCCCCTCCGTCAAGGTCCCGGCATACTTTCCCTCAGCGTCGATCAGCGGAAGCGCCGTGTAGTGGTGATGCTCCATCTTTTCCAGGGCCTGGCGCATGGTACATTTGAGCGGCAGGTAGACAACTTCCTTTTTGGGGATAAGAAAAAATGCAATATTCATGGGTAGGCCCTCCTCCATACATCATGCGTGATCATGACCTTCTCGATTTTTGATGGGCCGCAATTCTTCTGGATTGCGCTGCGGCAAATACGCTGTTATGCTAGCAAAGCAGATTTCATCTTGATACGGTACATATTCGACAAAATCCCCAATGAATCCTTGATACCATCGGGAGAAAAGCAAAAAAACGGGGTTTATACCCTTCTCCACGGCGCCATTTGCCTTAATCATTACGGGTACGACATTTGAAACGCTGCAAACAGAGCATTCCAAAAAAACCTTGCTTGAACACTCAAGGAAGATCCGTTATGATCAAGAGAAAAGCAGAAGACGATCACCCTGGGCCTCTGCACGTCGCCAGGGTACATGGGACCAGGGCCGGTAATGGATACATCGCAGCGATGCAAGTTTGTTCGCTTTCTCACCAAGATATAAGAGGAGTGTTGGAGATTGTACCATACATTGCTTTTTGACCTGGACGGCACGCTGCTCGAACTGGACATGCGCGTGTTTGTCCCGAAATACATTGAAGCCTTGAGCCGGCACTTCTCTTCCCTGGTCGAACCGGCGCTTTTTTCTGAACATTTGCTTCAGGGTGTCAGGGCCATGGTTTTGAACAAGAACCCGCGCATGACCAATGAAGAAGTGTTTTTAGATCACTTCTTGCAGAACCTGGAAATCTCTCGCGATGAATTAATGCCCCAGCTCAACGATTTTTACCATAATTCCTTCTGCGACCTGGCGATCTATGCCAGGCAAAAACCTTTAGCTCGCACCATCATGCAGCAGGTTTTTTCCAAGCCATGCAGCGTCGTGATTGCGACCAACCCGGTTTTCCCCCGGGCGGCGATCATGCACAGGCTCAGATGGGCAGGGGTAAACGATTTTTCCTACAGGCTGGTCACATCGTACGAAATCATGCATTACTGCAAGCCGCACCCTGAATATTATGAAGAGATCCTACAGGTGTTAAAGGTGCATCCCCGGGACTGCTTAATGATCGGCAATGACACGCGCGATGACCTGGTGGCGCACAAAGCGGGGATCAAAACCTTCCTGGTCCATGATTTCCTTGTGGACCGGGGAGACCAGGCGCATCATGCAGATTATGAAGGAACCCTGGAAGACCTGCATGCATTCATCCAAAAACTTTAACGATGATCCTGTAGATTGAAAAGAGATGGAGAGAACCCCATCTCTTTATGCCCGGATTATTGACTCCGCAAAGAGAGTCTTTTGTATGCGCTGCCAAACTGCATGCCGATGGTTTATGCCTCGTCACTTTTTCCCTTACAGTCCATCTTGGAGATAATATCCGGAACCATCTCAAAAAGCTTGTCCAGGGAACCCCTGCTGGTCAGGGGAATCACGTTAACTTCTCCATCTTTAATCACGAGCATGGCATTAGGACTAATTTTGCATCCCAGTCCTCCACCGGTGCCGGAACCATCGTTTCCCTTGTTGTCCTTCCCGGAACCCTCTCCTCCTCCAAGACCAAACGTTACCGTGATCACGGGCACCATGGTAATGTCTCCTACCTGGAAAGGCTCTCCCACAACTGTTTCCGTCCGTAAAAACTTTTCCAGTTTTTCAAACATGGAATCCATCACACTCTTTGAACCTTCCATTGTATCCCACTCCCTTTTTTATTTACTGCCTGTAAATCTATACCCGCAACAAAGTACTAA
>PWWY01000034.1 GCA_003561325.1 Syntrophomonadaceae bacterium
TCATCACACAGGTTAACCCATAGATGTGGGCAAAGGGAACCAGGGCAAGAACCCGCTCTTCCCCGTCTTTACAGCTGGAGAACCACTCCCGGAATTGCATCAGGTTGGCCATCAGGTTAAAATGGGTGATCATGGCCGCTTTTCGCGTGCCCGTCACACCACCGGTATACTGCAGCACGGCCACATCATTTTTTGCATCAACGGTCACAGCCGGCGGATTCGGCTGGGCACCTTTAATCAAGTTGGTAAAATGATAGATGCCTTCTTTGCGTGGGATTTCCGGGGCAAGTGCGTCGCCTTTTTGCCGGATGGGATACAAGATATTATAGGGGAAAGTCAGGTAGTCGTGAATATGCGTAACAACCAAGTTGTCCAGGTTTACGCGCTCCCGGATATTGGATATCTTGCGATACGACATATCCAGCACGATGAGCGTGCGCATACCGGAATCATTGATCTTGTTGGTTAGTTCCCGTTCCACCAGCACGGGATTCAGAAACACCACACTGGCTCCCAGCCGTATCACCGCGTAAAAACTGATCACCGCCTGGGGGCAGTTGGGCAATAAAATCCCCACCCGGTCCCCCTTTTCAACGCCCATGGCTGCCAGGGCAGTTGCCAGTTTGTTAGCATTGATCAGCAGGTCTTTATAGGACATTTTCGCTTCATTAAAGTATGTCGCTACCCGCTGGGGATACCGCTTGACGGTGCGTTCTAAAATACTGAAAACAGATTTTTCAGGGTATTCCAGGTGGTGCTTGATCCCTTTCTCGTAGTATGCTGTCCATAGGGCTTCTTGACTTGGCTCCACGATGCAAACCTCCTTCTCCACATCAGATGTGCTTTGTTTATTTAGATGTGCTTCATCTATTCTCCAAATGACCGGGAAATTCCTACGTGTCGGGGAAAAAAGCGGTGAGCACTGTAAAAGGATGGGGTGATCTGCTGCTTGTTCCATTGACCCCGGGTATGGAGCAGGAAAACGTCCTCCTGGAGCCCGCAACCTGTGCTCGTTTGGACAGGCCTGGCGGTTTATTCAGCCTAGAATAATAATTTCCCCTTGCATTTTTTCGTTGTCCAGGTGCAGCAGCGCGCAGGAAGGTTTGCTGCCTCGCCGGGGATCGGATACGGAACCGGGGTTAATCATTAACAGGCCGTCTCTTTTTTCCACCCGGGGCTCATGCGTATGACCAAAGACCACCGCGTTCACATCATGGCTGCGGAATTGTTCTAAAGCCCGCTGCACGGAAGCACCAGGAGCGCCGTAACCGTGGAACAACCCGAGGGAAGCCCCGGCAAAGGATACAATTTTTGCCATTCCCAGCCTGGTTTTTAGTTCGGCTGGATCCATGTTGCCGGCCACGGCTTCAACCGGCGCGAGGACTTCCAGTTCCAGCAGCACGTTTTCATGCTCAATATCGCCGGCATGAAGGATCAATGACACCCCTGTAAAAACAGAAAAGATCTGTGGAGGCAGCACGCGCGCCCGGGCCGGGATATGGGTGTCGGAAAGAATGCCGATCACAGCTTTTTTCAAGGGGTACGTGACGGTTTTCATCGCCCTGGTCCACCTCCCGTTTAGGAGGGCAAAGATGGCGTTCTGCCCGCTTGCCTACAATTTTTTATTCGGGATGATTTCATAAAATCCTTCCCCTTAAACACAAGGATAACGTTGGCTTCTGGAGAATAATAACTAGGTAAACGCCACCGGTGCCTGGGAAGGAACTGCATTGAGAAAGCAGGTTCCCCTTTTGCCCTCCCGGGGGATTTCCAAGTTCACGCCGGGGGTTCGCTCTCCCTTAGGCTGGTCCCCATCTTTTCGTGTAGGAGGTTTTTCAACATGACTGGACTCTACCTGTCCATGACGGTTCTCGGTGTACTGCTGATCTTCGTTGTGGCAGGCTACAACCGCCTGGTCAGCAGGCGTAACATGGTCGATAATACCTGGGCCAATATCGATACCCTGCTGCAAAAACGCTACGACCTGGTCCCTAACCTGGTCAATACGGTGAAGGGCTATCTCCAGCATGAACGTGATGTTTTGGAGCGGATTACCGCCGCTCGAACGGCTTTCATGCGTGCAGAAACGGTTAAAGAAAATGCTGCAGCGGAAAACTTGCTGGGAGGGGCAATGAAGACCCTTTTCGCCGTAGCGGAAAACTACCCCGAGTTAAAAGCGAATCAGAATTTCCTGCTGCTCCAGGAGGAGCTCTCCGGCCTAGAGAACAAGATCGCCTACGCTCGTCAGCGCTACAATCGAACGGTCATGGCGTACAATACCAGTATCCAGGTTTTTCCCTTGAATGTGCTGGCCGGGGTATTTAATTTTCAAGCCCGTGATTATTTCGAGGTAGCGGAAGAAAGGGCAAGGGAGTCCGTCCAGGTAAGTTTTTAAGGGCCCGGTGCACGTCCCGAAAGGATCTGTTGCCGATGCAGGTGCCAATTTATGGTCACATCAAGCAAAACCGCCGGCGCACGTTTTTCCTGTTTTTCTCTTTCGCCCTCTTGTTCCTCGCCGTGGGATACGGCCTGGGGATCTATATGGGCAACCCGCTGGTCGGACTTATCGCCGTCGGTCTGCTGGCCGTGTTGATCTTTTTGATCAGCTATTTTAAGGGGCCGAGTATCGTAGCCTCCATGGCTGGCGCACGGCCTGTCACCCGGGAGCAAGAACCATACTTGTATCATACCGTGGAAGGATTGAGCATCGCGGCAGGTATCCCGACACCCCGGGCATATATCGTGGAAACGGATGTTCCCAATGCATTTGCTGCCGGCCGTAACCCGGAAAAAGCTGTTGTGGCGGTCACCCGCGGTCTTTTAAACAGGTTAAACAGGCTGGAGTTGGAAGGGGTCATCGCCCACGAAATTGCCCATATAAAAAACTACGATATCCTCCTGGCTACCGTGGCCGTCGTGCTGGCCGGCACTATCGTGCTTTTAAGCGAACTGGCGCGGCGCAGCCTGTGGTACGGGCGGGGCCTGCGCCGGGGGGGAAGCCGGGGGAGCCAGGGAAAGGGGCAAATTGTGGTGATCTTGATCGTCA
>PWWY01000054.1 GCA_003561325.1 Syntrophomonadaceae bacterium
CGAGACCTGGGATCAGGCCGAGACGCGGCTGCGCCGAGCGCGCGAAACCGCCAGCATCAAAGCACCTGAGATCGCCGAGAAGCGCTGAGGACCTCAGCGATTGTGAGACAAATTCCGGGTTCGACACGCAGCTCCCACGCAAGACAAACCCGCGCCTGCAGACCCCAATCCCTTCGCCCTAGCCGAAGAGGAGAGCCCAGCCAGCAGCAGTTCAGAGCAGCCGCGACCGGATTTCCTGCAGTCGCTAGGAAGCGCCACACGCCTCAGCAATCCTCCCCAATCCCAACCCCAACCGTGCTAACATCCCAAGCTTTGATTGGCACGCGAACGCAAGCCCAGCCAACAGCAGCCAACCGACTGTCTCAGCAGCGGAAACACGCTCAGACACTGTAGTCGCTTCCGAGAACCATGGCCTTCGACCACCTCCAAACGCATCGCCAACGCTCAAACGGGCAAGCCGAGCGGACCACAAGAAGCACCAACAAACGGTCCTAGCGTGCCCGCCCATGCCCCAGCGTCTGCTCAAGGTCAACCCGATAGGGAATCTCCAACCGCCCTCCAGCAAGGCAACAACGCCCTGCGCAGCGGCCAGTACGCCGAAGCCGTCCGTCACTATGCGTTGGGCCTCATCACCAGCGCGCCGCCTGAGTCACCGCCCCCGCCAGCTGGACCCATCAGCCAACAGCTCGCGCACAACCTTCTGCTCGCCCGCAAGCGCTACCGCCGCGAACGTCACGCGAGTGGCTCACTGCGGGTCGCCGTCGCTTGTTGGTCACTCTCAGAGAACCCCCTGGGTCGCGCCCACGTCCTTGTTAGCCTCTATCAAGCCTTGGCGGATGAAGAAAACGGGGAGAACAATGGGGATGGACCCGGTTTTCGTGGCGGCGTTGCCGACCCCCCCAGCATCGACAGCGTTGCCCTCATCGGCACCTACTTCGCTCGCCGCGGCCGCACGCTCTGGCCACCGCTGCGCGCCCAGTTCGAGCCAGGCCCCAAGCCAGCCCCTCAGCCCGCGCCTGATCAAGAACCCGATCAACGCGTCCAGCCAGCCCCGATCCCCGTCCACAGCGTCTTGGTCGAGGACGACAGCCAGTTCATGTCTCGAGCGATTGGATTGGTCAGCGCCCATCCATTCGACCTGGTCCACATCTCCAAGCCGCGCTTCCCAAACATCGTCATCGCGCTGCTCTACCGGCTGCTCTGGGATGCCCAGATCCTGGTCGACATCGATGACGACGAGCTCGCTTTCGTCAACGGCCAGCCGCTGCCCGAGACAGGCCCCAACAGGGACAGCACCGACGGACCCGTGCCCGTCCACCCCGGTGAACAGGCCCTCGCACACTGGCTGCAACGCTACAACGGCTTGCCCAGCACCCGAGACCTGCTTGGGCGCCCCTGGACTGAGTTCGGCATGAGCCTCGCCAGCGCTTTTGCCGGCCCCGGTCAGGCCCGGGACGCGGCGCTCAGCGTCGCGAACGGCGCCTTTCAGCAGCGCCACGGCGGCACGCTCATTCGCCACGCTCGTGATCTGCGCCTGTTTCAGCCCAAGCCCAGCGGACACCCG
Source organism: Syntrophomonadaceae bacterium (assembly GCA_003561325.1). GTDB lineage: Bacteria > Bacillota > Dethiobacteria > DTU022 > UBA8154 > SKMY01. The sequence goes on from PWWY01000054.1 coordinate 1,565, forward strand.
CAAAGCATCGTTGAGCGCCGCGCCCGCAGCCGCGCGCACCTCAACATCCGCCCCGAGCAACAGGTGGTCATCTACCTGGGCACCCCGCGCCGGCACAAAGGCCTGCTGGAAACCGCACAGGCCCTGGCTGCGCTGAATCGCTCCCGCCAAGCCGCGCCGCGCGACCTGCTCTACCTCATCGTCGGCCGCTTTCCGCCCGGCACCGAGGACCTGAAACAGGGGCTGGACGCCCTGCATGCCAGCGGTGCGCTCGCCATCCGCCTGCTCGACGACCAACCCTTTGCCGAGATCCCCGATCTGCTCGCCGCCGCCGATCTCAGCGTGCTGCTGCAAGACCCGGACGCCGCCGCGGCCCGCGCCCAGACCCCGGCCAAGCTCAGTGATGCGTTGGCGATGGGGTTGAGGGTGCTGGCTGAGGTGACGCCGGGATTGGCCGATCTGGCAGAGCAGGGCGCCGTCATCCCGGTGACGCGCGAGACCTTGGCGGCGACGCTCAGCGAGACCTTGGCCGCGCTCGCCCAGCGCACCGAGCCCACAGGTCCGCAGCAACCCGCGCCACAACCGCATCCGGTCTTCACCCGCGAGCTGAGCCTGGAGGTCAACCGCGAGCGCCTGCGCGCGCTGCTCTCAACCCAGCAGCGCCCGCAGCCGCACAGCAGCGCCACCGCCGTCGCGCAGCCGCTCACAGCCGCCTCGACGCAACCCCGAGCGCCGTCCCTCGCGCGCCCCCTGCAGCGACTCGCCGCGCTGCCCAGCCTCGGCCCGCTGCCGCGCGCCCTGCTCGCCGCCAGCCTCAGCGCCGACCCCGCCGCGCGCGACGGCGTTAGCGTCATCATTCTTAGTCTGCGCGGCGCCGAGCTGCTCGAGCGACTGCTCAGCAGCTTCTTCGCTAACAACAGCCATCAACCGGTGGAGCTGATCATCGTCGACCACGGCGATCCAAACGACGCCGACGACCGCACCGCTGCCGTGCTCGCCCGCGTTCAAGCGCAGCATCGGACCGATCACAGATCAGGGCCCGACCTCTGGCACCTGCCGCGCGGGCGCAACCACAGCTTCAGCGACTCCTGCAACCTGGCCGCTGCCCTCGCCCGCTACCCGAATCTGCTGTTCCTGAATAACGACATCGTCTACTCCGCCGACCCGTTGCCCACCGCCCTGCAACATCTGCAAGACCGCAGCATCGGCGCCGTCGGCATCCGTCTTGATGACGATCCTGATCGTCTGCCACCCGGCCAGACCCCGAGCGTGCAGCACCTCGGCATCGAATTCGTCTGGAACGAACAGCGCGGCTACCACCAGCCGAGCCAGATCCGCCACCCCGATGCGCGCGCTTACGATGTCGAGCAGCAGGCCAAGGGCGACCCGCAGCCCGGCCACCGCACGGAGAGCCGCCCACAGCCCGCCGTCACCGGCGC
>PWWY01000024.1 GCA_003561325.1 Syntrophomonadaceae bacterium
CACCCGCGACGAAGGCTGACCTGCCTGCCGCCTCGCGAGCGATCTCGACGGCCCGACGGTTGACCTCGCGCACGCGGTCGCCGAGCCCGCTCCGTTCCAGCCGCGGCTGCGTGGCACCGAAAGTGCAGGTCAATATCAGATCAGCACCAGCCTGAATGTAGGCTCGATGGACGTCGACAACCGCCTCGGGGTTCTCCAGCAGCCAACCTTCGGGCGGTGTGCCGGGCGGCAAGCCGGCCGCCTGCAGCATCGTGCCCATAGCACCGTCGGCAACGATGACCTCCCCGCTGTGCAGACGGATCAGGAACTCCTGGGTTCTGACATCTTGTGCTCTCATCTGGGCTCCTCCGCACTGACCACAGGCAGCGTCAGCAGGGCGTGAGGCACGATGATCACCTCGAGGTCCTGTCCCAAGTCCCGCGCCGCGAGCGCCAACCCCTCTTCCACGGTCTCAGCCGACTTCATCTTGCAAGCGGCAACCGCCTCCGGACAGACGCTGCCGACGATGACGACATTCACGTTCTCCAACACCTTGGCCATGACGAAGGCGCGCTGCTCCCCTGGCGGGTAGCCGTGCTCCCGAGCGTCGCACAGGATGGCCTGGACGTCGGGAGCATCCCGCATCGCATCGAAGAATCGCTGCTCGCCGACACCCTCCCCGGCCCCTTCCTCACAGGGAGCAGGCACGATGATGTACCCGCCGGGCTTGACCACGGGCGTCGGCGCGAAGAAGAGATATGAGGCTGCCCGGCTCGCCTGATACAGGTTGGCATCCTTGGGATATCCCACCCCGGCGATCGCGACGTCGTATTGGTGGCGAATCGGCACTTCATAGATGGAACGAGCGAATTCCACCAGTTGGCGGTGGGTCTCGACGGGTTCTCCAGCCTTGACACACACCACCCGGCTCTCGTCATCGAGCACCACGTTCAGGATGAAGTCGAGACCGGCACGGTCAGCCGCCTCGGTGATCGCCTGATGGAAGGGATTTCCCTCGATACGCCCCAGCCGGGTATCGGGATGATCCACGAAGGCCGGTCCGTGGGTGTGGGCCACCAGGGGTTCTCCCGCCGCGCCCACGGCCACCGTCTTACGCCCACCGGAATAGCCAGCATACTGATGTGGCTCCACCAGCCCGGTGGCGAGCAACAAGTCGGCATTGACGGCCGCCTTGTGGGCCGAGACCGGGACGCCGCCGCGGGTCATGCCCAGATCCACGAGGGCTTCTTCGTTCTGAGGCTCGTTGTCGATCACGTGATAGCGCTCGACCACGTCCAGGCCAAGCTTGACCACCTTCTCCTCGTGCGTGGAAGGCCGATGCATACCTATGCCACACAACAAGGTGATATCCTCGTCCCGGACGCCGGCGAACTCCAACTCTCGCAGCAGCCCCGGCACGAGGAGGTGGTCGGGACTGGCGCGCGTGATATCAGTGAAAACGATACAGACTTGATCTCCACGGCTGGCGAGCTCGCGGACCCGGGGCGAGTCGATGGGGTGAGATAAGGCCTCTTCAACAGCCGATTCTACATAGCGTAAGGGTGGCACCCGCTTCGAGGCCACAAGCTCCCCCCTCATCCCGGGAGCGAGGTTAAACGCAATAGTTGACCTACCGTATGGGATCTCGTAAGTTGTGGTTTCAGGGTTCATCGTATCCTCAGTCTGCTACACAAGCCGGGGCACTCTACCCGAGGTAGCTGCACATCACAGCAGGGACGGCTGCTCGGCGCCTTCGCAAGGGATGTCGAGGTGCCGGTAGGCCCGGACCGTGGCCACGCGTCCTCGGGGCGTGCGATCCAAGAAGCCCAGACGAAGCAAGTACGGCTCGATCACGTCCATAATCGTATCAGGCTCCTCGCTCACGGCGGCGGCAATGGTGTCGAGGCCCACGGGACCACCCTGGAATTTGTCGATGATGGTGCACAGCACCAGTCGGTCGAGGTCATCCAAGCCCCGCCTATCTACATTGAGCATCTCCAGAGCCTGGCAGGCCACGCCTGCACTGACGTGTCCGTCGGCCCGGACTTGGGCGAAGTCTCTAACACGTTTGAGAAGCCGTAGGGCGACCCGTGGGGTCCCCCGACCGCGTCGGGCGATCTCGGTCGCGCCCCCTTGATCGATATCCACCTCGAGGACCGCAGCAGCACGTCGAACGATGGCTGTCAAGGCCCCTTCATCGTAGAAATCCACGCGGAAGGTAGCCCCGAAGCGCGATCTGAGGGGAGCGGTGAGGAGAGCAAGGCGGGTGGTGGCCCCGACGACGGTGAACCGGGGGAGGTTGAGTCGGATGGAGCGGGCGCTGGGGCCCTTGCCGATGACGAAATCGAGGGCGAAATCCTCCATGGCGGGATAGAGGATCTCCTCGACGGCACGGCCGAGGCGGTGTACCTCGTCGATGAAGAAGATCTCCTTATGTCGGAGGTTACTGAGGATGGCAGCGAGGTCACCGGTCCGCTCGATGGCGGGTCCAGAGGTCACGCGGATAGGCATCTCCATCTCGTTGGCGATGATATGAGCCAGGGTTGTCTTCCCCAGGCCGGGCGGCCCATAGAGCAAGACGTGATCAATCGCCTCATCGCGGTTCCGAGCGGCCTCGATGAGAATAGACAGGTTCGCGCAGACGTGCTCCTGACCGATCAGGCCGTGAAGACGCTGCGGGCGGAGAGCTTGATCCAGTACAGCTTCTTCATCTTCAAGTTCTGGTGAGATTATCCGCTCATCCATTCTGGCGCGTATTATACTTGGAATGGTATAGATGGAAAGCATCTTTTGACAAGCCGGGGTTAAGAGAGTACAATGGCGCCCTATCTATCTAGGAGGTAAACGATGAGGCCCCAGCTACACGTCTCGACCCATCCACTGGTCAAGCATAAGATGGCCCTTCTGCGCGATCAGCGGACCGATCCCAAGAAGTTCCGCGAGCTGGTGAGGGAGATCTCGGTCCTACTCGCCTACGAGGC
>PWWY01000112.1 GCA_003561325.1 Syntrophomonadaceae bacterium
CCCGCCCGGGTCGTGGCCACGTTGACGGAACCGCAAACCCTCTCTGTCTGGGCCAGGGCCAGGGCCAGGGAATCCAGCAAAATGTCGTCCCCGGAGGTGCAGCCCTTGTGCACCAGGGCGGAAAATCCACCGATATAATTGACCCCGACCTCCTTTGCCGCCCGGTCCAGGGCCTGCGCGAAAGGAAAGTATGAATCTACACGGCTGGACTCGGCAACCATGGAAACAGGCGTAACGGAGATGCGCTTGTTGACAATGGGCAAGCCGTATTCCCGGGAAATCTTCTCGCCCACCTCCACCAGGTTGGACGCCAGGCGAAGGATTTTCTCGTAGATCAGCTGGCAGGCGGCGTGCGGATCGGGATGGCTGCAGTCCCGCAAGCTGATCCCCATGGTAATCGTCCGGATATCCAGATTCTCTTCCTGGACCATCTTAATGGTTTCCAGGATTTCTTGAATGGTTAACATCTTTTCGCCTCCCTCCGCAGCATTAAATCCGGTGCATGAACTGAAACACGTCTTCGTGCTGCGCGTCAATACGAACCCCGAGTTCCTGGCCTTTTTGGTGCAGCTGGTCTTTCAGCGTGTCCAGGTCGATGCGGCTCTTTTTCAGGTCGGCGATGAGCACCATGGCCAGGTATTCCTGCAGCGTCGTTTGGCTGATATCCAGGATGTTGATCTCGTTGGAGGCCAGGACATTGGCGACTCCGGCGATGATTCCCACCCTGTCCGGGCCAATCACGCTGATGATAATCCGATTTCCCTTCGCTTCCTTCCAGGTTTGCCCTTGCATTTTCTTTCTCCCATCATGAGCGTATGTTTGATCTATGTTATCACGTAATCCTACCGCTGGAAAGATAAAACTGCGATCAAAAGAGAAAAAGCCGCCTGCCGGGCTGCACGGGAGTGCAAAAAGCGGTTTTATCCCCTGCCCTTGATCCGATAGACGGTTCCGCGAAAAAGCGACACCGGCTCTCCCTTTTCTTTTTTTACGCTGACACTGTAAATGCCCGTGGAGTTTGTCAAGCACTCTTCCCGGGCTTCCGCTTGCAGGACCTCCCCCTGGCGGGAAGGGGCAAGGAAGTTGATGCTCACCTGCAGGGCCACGGCCGGGCCACGGGAATTGGAAGCCAACCCGAAAGCGGTGTCGGCCAGGGCAAATATGGCGCCGCCGTGGGTGATGCCGTGAAAATTGGTCATCTCTTCCCTGACCGTCATTTCAACCCGGCAGTTCCCCGGCTTCAGCTCCAGGATGCGGATACCCAATCCCCGGGGGAACAGGTCTTTCTCGTATTTCTCCAGGACTTCTTCACAGTAATCCATGCCGGCACCATCCTTTGTTGTAAATTATATATTTTGGCTATTAAGTTGAGCCAGGTTTCGCCGCCGTTTCCCTGCTTGCCCTCAGCGAACATGGGATTTGCCTGAATCAAAAGGCGCGCAGGGGTGTCAGCAAAGCCGCCTCAAACTGTTTGAGCGAGCGTAGCGAGGGAGTTTTTGAGGCGGCCTGAAACCCCGGGCACCGAGACAAGCCTTGTCGCAAATCCCGTGACTGAGGGCAAGCAGGGAAACAAGGGTTTATGCCTGAGAAAGCTTGATCACCAAGTTCTAGATTACTCCCGCCTGTCCAGGCTTCTGTACTGCACCGCCTCGGCGATGTGAGCGGGTTCAATATTTTCCGCACCATCCAGGTCCGCAATAGTCTGTGCCACCTTGATCACCCGGTCATGGGCACGCATGGAAAGGGACAGGGTGTCAAAGGCCCGGCGCAGGATGGCCCGCGCCTTTTCGTTCAGGGGACAATATCTCTGCAGCTGGCGGGGCGAGAGACGGGCATTGCATGCCGCGTTGATTTTGCGGTATTTTTCCCGTTGGAGCTGCCGTGCTTTTTCCACCCGCTGCCGGATGGCGTCGGAAGGCTCACCGGCTGCCGTCTCCTCCAGTTCCCGGTATTCCAAGGCAGGGACTTCGATGTGCAGGTCAACCCGGTCCAAGAGGGGACCGGAAGATTTCTGGTGGTAGCGCCTGACCTGTGCCAGGGAACAGCTGCAGGGCACCTTTGGATGCCCATAATAGCCGCAGTGGCATGGGTTCCTGGAGGCAACCAGCATGAACTGGGCCGGGTATGTAAGGGTCAGTTCCGCCCGGGCCAGGTGTACTTCCCCGTCTTCCAGCGGCTGCCTGAGCCCCTCCAGCACTTCCCGGGCATATTCGGGGAATTCATCCAGGAAGAGCACCCCGCGGTGGGCCAGGCTGATCTCTCCCGGTTGGGGAATTCTTCCCCCTCCCAGGATACTGGCCACGGTCGCGCTGTGATGGGGGGAACGAAAAGGCCTCGCGGTGACCAGGGGCTGATCCGGCTTAATCAGGCCGGCGACGCTGTGGATGCGGGTCACTTCCAGGCATTCCTCCAGGGTCATAGAAGGCAGAATGGACGGGATTCTCCGGGCCAGCATGGTTTTTCCGGTCCCGGGTGGGCCCGTTAAGAGCAGGTTGTGATTTCCGGCTGCGGCAATCTCCAGGGCCCTCTTAACGGATAAATGCCCTTTGACGTCCTGGAAGTCCGCCTGCTGGGCGCAGCCGTGATGGCCAAAAAGACGGTCCGGGCTGCCCTCCCAGGCGGGGATGGCCAATTCTCCCCGCAAATAATGGACCAGTTCCTGCAGGCTGTTCACGCCGATCACGGGGATTCCTTGCACCATGGAAGCTTCTTCGGCATTGCCTGCCGGGAGGACCAGGCTCCATTCCCCGGCGCTTTGGATGGTTTTTAGGGAGAGGGCCATGGCCAAAACCCCCGGAATATTGCGCAGCTGGCCGTCGAGCGAAAGCTCTCCGACAAAGAACTTCTTTTGCACCGCGCTCTCGGGAACCTGGCCCGTGGCGGCCAGGATCCCCGCGGCCATGGCCAGGTCGAAAGAAGTCCCGTCTTTTTTAATGTCCGCCGGGGCCAGGTTGACGG
>PWWY01000081.1 GCA_003561325.1 Syntrophomonadaceae bacterium
AAATATATCCGCCACCTGAGAGAAATCAGCCCTGTGCCCGTGGCGGTTCTGACCAACAGTTCCCTGCTTTGGGATCAAGACCTGCGCGAGGAGCTGGCGGCAGCCGACCTGGTTGTGCCGTCGCTGGATGCGGGCAGCGAGCTCGTTTTCCAAAGGGTGAATCGACCGTGTCCTGGACTGTCTTTGGATCGGGTGGTCCAGGGGCTGCAGCAGTTCTGCCAGGAGTTCCCGGGGCAGATCTGGCTGGAAATCCTGTTATGCCGGGGAATCAATGACAGTGAGGAAGAACTCCGCCTCCTGGCGAATACAGCCGCCCACCTGGAAGTGGATAAGATTCAAATAAACACGGTATCTCGCCCCCCGGCGCTGCAAGAGATTTTCCCCGTTACCCCGGAAACGTTAACGTTTTTCCAGCAGCTCCTGGGACCGGGGGGGGAAATCGTGCGCGAGGAACTGGGGGGGCAAAGAGAAATTCTGGAAAAAGATCTGGAAAAAGCAATTCTCGACTGCCTTCGTTATCAGCCTGGAAATGTAAAATCCCTAAGCCGGGAAACGAAAAGAAGCGGGCAAGAAGTGATCAAGGTGCTCAGCCGCCTGGAAAAGCAGGGCTTTGTAGAGCGCTTCATGCGCAAGGGAACGTCCTGCTACAGGATCCTGGATTAATGCCACAAGGCGGTTGGAAACGCTGCATCGCCCCCGGGGTGGTTGTCGACACGAAAAAAGGAGTAAACAACCAGCCGCATCAACAATGTGGCAGCGAAAGGATGAAACTACTCATGGTAGATACCAGGCCCCTGCAGGATGTCCGGGTGTTGGATCTCAGCCGGGTGCTGGCCGGCCCTTTCTGCACCCTGCAGCTGGCCGATCTCGGTGCAGAAGTAGTAAAACTTGAAGTTCCCCGGCAAGGTGATGACTCGCGAACCTTTGGCCCTTTTTTGGGGACGGAGAGCGCCTACTTTTTAAGCTTGAACAGAAACAAGAAAAGCATCACCTTAAACCTAAAAAGTGAGGAAGGCCGGGAAATCATGAAGCAGTTGATTCCCCACTTCGATGTCCTGGTGGAGAATTTCCGCCCGGGAACCATGGAAAAGCTGGGGCTGGGCTACGAAGTGCTGGCCCGGGTAAACCCGAAACTGGTTTATGCCGCTGTTTCCGGTTTTGGCACAACCGGGCCCGATACCCAGAAACCAGCCTACGATATTGTTGTCCAGGGCCGCGGCGGAATCATGAGCATCACCGGGGAGGAGGGCGGTGTGCCGACGCGGATCGGTGCCTCCATCGGCGATCTCGCTGCCGGGCTATTTGCCTCCATCGCGATTTTGTCGGCACTCATGGTGGTCCGCAGGGAAGGAAAAGGCCAGAAAATCGACATTGCCATGCTGGATACCCAGGTGGCGCTCCTGGAGAACGCCATTGCCCGCTACACGGTCACCGGCGAGGTGCCTCGCCCCCTGGGAAACCGCCATCCTTCCATTAGCCCATTCAGTTCTTTCTCGGCCAGGGATGGCCACCTGATTATTGCTGCCGGCAATGACCGTCTATGGGCCAGGCTATGCCAGGTCCTGGAACTTCCCGGACTGGTCGAAGATGAGCGGTTTAGCGATAATGAACGCAGGACCCTGAACTGGGCGGAGCTCAAACCCCTGCTGGAGGCCGTGATCCAACAGCAGAAGGTGGAATACTGGCTGGAACGCCTGGAGAAAGAGAATATTCCCTGCGGGCGGATCCAGGGCGTGGACCAGGTCATCCAGGATCCACAAATTGTCGCCAGAGATATGATCCGCACCCTGGTTTTGCGAACGGGGGAGAAACTCTCCGTGGCAGGGATCCCCTATAAATTTTCCTCCACCTCTTGCGAACAGGTTGAACTTCCCCCGACCCTGGGGGAACACACGGAAGGCATTTTACGCGAACTCCTGGGTTTCAACCCGGAAGAGGTGGCTGTACTGCAGCAAAAAGGCGTAATCTAATGCGGAAACCCTGGCACCATGCAGCCCGGAGCAGAGGGGTACGATCGGGCAGCGCCGGGCTTTGCGCCAGCAGCGAAGAGAAACATGATTGGGAGGGAATATAATGTTCATCAAAAAGAGTCAGCGTTACTTATCCCCACCTGTTGTGATCTCGGGTCCAGGTTGCCTGGAAGACGCCGCCTTCCAGATGGCCAAACTGGGGAAAAAGGCCCTGGTGGTTACCGATGCAACCATGCGGCAGGTGGGCCTGGTGGAAAGACTGGAGCACTTGCTGCAGCAAGCTGGTGTTGCTGCAGCCGTTTTTGACCGGGTAAACGAAGAGCCGACAACCCGGCATGTAGAGGAAGGGGTCGCTTGCCTGGAGGAAAACGACTGCCAGTTCCTGGTCGGGCTGGGTGGGGGAAGTCCCATTGACGCCGCCAAGATCATCGCTGCGGCAGCAAAACACAAGCAGCCTGCCAAGGAATTCCAGGGGGTTGATCAGATTAAAGGGCCCATCTTGCCCCTGGTCGCCGTGCCGACGACGGCAGGCACTGGAACCGAAGTTACCAGAGTCAGCATCATTACAGATGAAAGCGATCACGTGAAGATGTTAATGATGAGCGATTATCTCGTTCCGGATATGGCGGTTTGCGATAGCGCTTTAACCTTATCCATGCCCCGGTCGCTGACAGCCGCCACCGGCCTGGATGCCTTAACCCACGCTGTTGAAGCGTATATATCTGTAAAAGCACAGCCCATGACCGATCTCCTGGCCCTGGAAGCGGTAAGGCTGTTGAGCCGTTACTTGCGCCGGGCCTGGAGCAACGGTTCGGACCAGGAGGCCCGTTATTACACCATGCATGCCGCCACCCTGGCCGGGTTGGCCTTCAGCAATTCTTCTGTGGCCCTGGTCCATGGCATGTCACGTCCCATCGGCGCCTGCTTTAATGTGCCCCATGGAATTTCCAATGCCGTCCTGCTTCCCGCAGTCTGCCGTTTTAC
>PWWY01000043.1 GCA_003561325.1 Syntrophomonadaceae bacterium
TATCATCGCTTCTTTGGTAAAGCTCTCCCCCACAGTGATCGCAAATATTTCTCACCTTGGGCGGGTTGTTCTTGACATGGTACGTGGTGTTGCATTTTTGGCAAACCCGTCGTCCTGTCAAGCGGGAAACCAACTCTTCTTCTGCTACTTCCACGTTGATTACGGCGTCAATTTGCATCTTTAATTCCTGCAGCACTTCATCCAGTGCTTCTGCTTGCTCCAATGTCCGGGGAAACCCATCCAGCAGCACGCCGCCAGCACAATCCGGCATTTGGAGTCTTTCCTTGACAATGCCAACAACGACTTCGTCGGGAACCAACGCCCCTTTATCCATATATTCTTTGGCTTTCAGCCCCATTTCCGTGCCCTCTTTGATGGCGTTCCGAAAAATATCTCCCGTAGATACATGGGGGATCGCATATTCTTTAGCCAGCATTTCGGCTTGCGTTCCTTTGCCGGCACCCGGGGGCCCCATCAGAATAATGTGCATGAAGTCTTCCCTCCCAAATAGTTTTACAGACTTCCCTCGTTCGAAGCAGACTGCAAAAAATACCCTGCTTTGTAAAATGCTCGCACAACAACCCGGCACCGCGGGTCCTGATCCTTTGCTCCGCTCCCCAAATTTTCCGTAATGCCGCGTGCGTCAATCTACAACGGGAGTAGTTCTCCACTTTAAAAATAAAATCCTGCATGTACTGTATATATTTTTCGCTTCTTAATTTATTAGACGTGCCATGAATAGTCAAGAACTATGATTAATCTTTGCTGAGAACATGAAGCAAATCCTGCAAGAAAGAATTCGGACAATCAGTTGTGCTGCGCTAGATTGGCATCTGCATAAGGCAAACCAATATAAGATGCGAAGCAAAAACCTGTGTTCGCTGAGGGCAAACAGGGAAACGGCAGCGAAGCTTGGCTAACCTTGATCACTCCTGCCCTCATATACTCCTATTTGACGATCATAACATTTTTTTCGGCCAAATGGACCACTCTGTGGCTAACGCTGCCCAAAAACATTTCTTGGATCCCCCTTAAACCCCTGCTTCCCAGAATAATGAGACCGACATCAAATTCGTTGGCTACCTCAACAATCACATCCGCAGGCCTTTTAGTTCCCTTGCGCAGCAAAGGCACGACATTTATGTCGCTCTTTTGAAAAGCAGCGACAGCCTGATCCAGGGCATCTTTGCTTTTTGCACCGCTGTCCCGATCCACGGCTGTCCAGTCTTCAACCGTCAATACCATCACCTCTGCTCGCAAAGGAGCCGCAATCGTCGCTGCGTCTCTGACGACTTTCTTTGAATGCGGAGAGCCGTCGGTTGCTACCAGGATTTTGAACATAATTCTTGTCTCCTCATCCGTTATTTTACAGGCCAATTTTCCCTGCGGATTCCGGGAAGCGCCCGTTTTTATTTATATGGGTCTGGCGTTTAGTCAGGAGGCATTTTATTGCTCAAATGTCTTTTGCGTTATTACAGGAATGCTTGTCTATTTTTGCTGAGGACGGGAAATATACTCTTGTCCCGGCAAGTTAAACATTAGAACTCGCCGCTGCAATCAGCGACTTTTGCCAGGCAAATTTTAGCGACGTTCTCCCCCTACCTTTTCTACAGGCATTACGCTCTTTTTTGCCACCTCTCCCGGGGCAACCTGATCAATATCCCGTTCTGCCTCGTCGCGAGTCAAATCTGCAGCTTGCTCGCCCAGACTTTCTTGGCTTGGGGAAAAATCTTTCTTGCTGCTGCCTGTCATGTTACACAAGCCTGTAAAATACCCTCCCTCTTCAATTGCCAGGGTGCCGGTATGTATATTGCCAAGCAGCTCCCCCTTGTTTAATATCTCCAACTTATTTTCTGCCCTTACATCGCCTTCAAGTCTGCCTCCAAGGGTCACATTTCTCCCCGCCACCCGGGCCTTGAGCCGGGCCTCACTACCGATGATTACATCTCCCTGGGAAACGATCTCTCCCTCAAAGGCGCCATCAATCCTGATTGTTCCATTGGCATTTAAGCTGCCGGACATGCTGGTCTCTTTTCCGATAAAGGTATCGATTTTGCGGTGATCAGAAGACCTTCTTTTATTAAACAAGCTTCTCGCCTCACTTTTTATCAAAATCGCAGCCAGCCACCACAAGGGTGTTGAGCGGCAAGAACGCTACAGCAGCAACTTGCAGCAGTTCAGACGACGTTCAAGAAGCATGCTGCGTCCTGGGCGTTGAAAAAGCTTCCGTGCCAGCAGCACACCGCTGCATCCACTGAAAACTGCCTTGGCCATGCCTTTTCCGTTATTTGTTAAGGGAAAAACTTCCGTGGATCCACGGCAACCCCATTAACGTGTACTTCGTAATGCAAGTGCGGCCCCGTACTAAACCCTGTGCTCCCCATGTATCCGATTTTCTCTCCTTTTTCCACTACCTGTCCAGGGGCAACGGCAAATCCGGATAAATGCGCATAAACTGTTCGATACCCGTAACTGTGCTCAATGATCACCGTATTACCCATACCGCGTCGATATGTAGCAAGGTCAACCTTTCCATCAGCGGCAGCAAATATGAACGTGCCCCGGGGCCCCGCAATGTCGATGCCATAATGAAATTCCCTGCGCCTGGTAAAAGGCGATGCGCGGGGGCCAAACTCCGACGTTACCCGGCCCCGGGCCGGCCAGATTGAAGGGGTAGCCGCCATTTCTCGCTGGTGAGCGCGAATATCCTCTCTTAGTCGAGAGAGATCTTCATTGAACGCGGGCAAAAATCCCTGTAGATGAGTTATGTTGGACATGTTTCGCGCGATTACCGGGTTTCCTCCCCGATTGGCCAGCAGGCTGGGCTGCTCGTTGCTGGTCAAAAAAACCTCGTATTCCGCTTCCTCTTGCCTTCTTTCCCCGGGAGGAAGATCGATCATTTTCCGCACTTCCAAGGTAAGCATTTCCATTTCCTCTACCTGCTCCAGCAGATTTTCCGTTTCCATGGTCATGCGATCGATGTCTTCATGCAAAGCGCGATTGACTGCTTGCAAACGGCTAATCTCCGCTGAATTCTCTTGAACATGCAGGTTATCGCTGAGCAATACGTACCCGCAAACCAGCCCGGCAACCAGCAAAATGGCCATGGCCTGGAAGAGATACAGGGGGATGCGAAGATTCAACACTGTCTCTTCATTGTGGGGTATGACAATGATGGTGAAAAATCTCTTTCGGTGCTTGTCTGGCAAAAGACACTTCACCTCCATGCATCGATTAAGCTTTGAGTTGTTTTTGGCCAGGCTCAGCCATGGCCGGGTTCTGATGGACGTGGCAAGGCGCAAGTTCGATGGCCTGGAACATCCTGCAGGCCAGCCAAGAGGTCTCAACGGGTTCAGTCGGACCTGGCTTGAAGACAATGTTTCACGTGAAACATTGTCTTTCGATTAAATCTCTTCGCTTAACATTAACTGCACAAGGCGTTCCAGGTCTTCGTCTCCATAAAAAGAAAGTTCAATTTTCCCTTCCCGCTTCCCTCTTTTTATGGATACTTTCGTTCCGTAATATCTTCTCATTCGCTCAGTGATGTCCTGGAGAGCAAGCTGTTCGGCAAGGTTATGCCCGCCATTTCCTTGGACCCTACCCGTCTCGGCAGAGCTTTCTCTTATTTTACGCCCTGTCTTTATCTGTTGTGCAATGGCTTCAATTTTCCGCGCGCTCCAGTGATTCTTCACGGCACTACGCGCCAGCGCTTTTTGCTCATCCTTGTTGTTCAGCGCCAGGAGAGGGCGCATTTGGCCCGCAGTCAACCGCCCCTCCAACACATATTGCTTCATCTCATCGTCCAGCGCGAGCAGGCGCAATGCATTGGTGATGGCTGAGCGGCTTTTCCCCACCCTGCTGGCCAGCTTTTCTTGGGTCAAACCAAATTCATCGATCAGCTGTTGGTAGGCCAGGGCTTCCTCGATGGGGTTAAGATCTTCCCGCTGCAGGTTCTCAACCAGGGGGATTTCCATTATTTCTGCACTGCTGTAATCCTTGACCAGGGCAGGTATATGGGTTAAGCCCGCCATGGTCGAAGCGCGAACCCTGCGCTCCCCGGCAATTAGCAGGTACCCGTCACCAGACTTTTGGACGACCACAGGTTGAATCACACCATGCGCGGCAATGGTTTCTGCCATCTCTCTGATCTTTTCAGGATCAAATCCTTTCCTGGGCTGCCTGGGGTTTGGCGCAATTTTCTCCAGGGGGATCTCTTGGACGTATTCCTTGTCCTGCAATGAAGTATCTGTTTCCTGTAAGTCAGTAAAAATCGCTCCAAGCCCTCTTCCCAGTCCTTTGACAGGCTTCTTTTTGCTCAACGCTTGATCACCTCCTCGGCCAGCTCTTTATATATTTCTGCTCCCTTGCTTTTGGGATCATACTCGATAATGGCCTGTCCGTGGCTGGGCGCTTCACTTAAGCGGACATTTCTAGGGATCACGGCTTGGAAAACCAGCTCTCCAAAGTAGCGCTTGACTTCTTCGGCTACCTGGTAAGATAAATTGGTGCGCGTATCGTACATGGTTAAAAGCACCCCGCCGATGGTTAAATCCTTGTTCAGGTGTTTCTTGACCAGGTTAATGGTGTTTACAAGTTGGCCCAGGCCTTCCAGGGCATAGTATTCGCATTGGATAGGAACCAGGACCGTATCCGCCGCCGTTAAGGCATTGAGGGTTAAAAGACCCAGGGATGGTGGGCAGTCGATGATAATAAAGTCATAGGCGTCCCGAACCGGCTCAATCACTGTTCTGAGCCTAACCTCGCGCGAAAGTGTTGGGACGAGCTCTATTTCTGCGCCGGCCAGCTGAATGGTTGCCGGAATGATATACAGCCCTGCTTGTCCCGTCTTGTAAATAATCTGCTTTACAAAAACCTCATTGATCAGTGCATCATAAATGCAGCCTTTTACTGAGTCTTTGTCCAGGCCTATCCCACTGGTGGTATTTCCCTGGGGATCAATATCTAGCAGCAAAACTTTTTTACCCATGCTGGCCAAGTATGCGCTTAGATTGACTGCTGTGGTTGTTTTCCCCACGCCCCCTTTTTGATTCGTTATGGCCAGGACTCCCCGCATATTTTTCACCTCGTTTGCCAGCATACCACAGACCGCGGTTTTCAGATATATTCGGTAATCATAAAAGAAGTTCCTTCTCCAAAAAAACAAAAACCGGTTTGTATCCGGTTTTGCAGTCCTGCCTTTCCCTCTGATTTTTTGCAGTATCGCATTTCTCTCCGCCTGATGCTTCAACAAACCCTTTTAAGCCTGGGCAAGCTTTCCCTCAAGAAAAGTTCATATTTCATATACGAAACCAGGTTAAAGCTAAGCCTAGTCCTTTATAACCGCCTTCTTGCTGCTTGGCTTAGGAAGTCGAATGCGCACCTCCCAACAGGTTTCATCTTCTGTCTCTACAACCTGGGGATAAAGTCCCGACCGTTTGATCATTTTTACGGCCTGCCTCATGGTATTTAAAAATATCCGCGCGTCCCGAACGACAACTTTCTTTTGTGCCGTCCGTGGCTGAACGGCGCCGGGCAGCCTATCTCCGGCGTGTTCCTCGCTTGCTTTTTCTTGTGGTTTTTGAATTCCTTCTACCAGCATCTCCGCTTCTTTTACATTCATCTCTTCGCTCATGATCTGCTCCACGGCCTCTTTTTGCTTTTGAGGACAGTCGAGTTTTAACAATGCACGACCATGCCGCTCCGACAGTTTTTCCGCTTTTAACAAGTCTTTGATTTCGTCAGGGAGTTTAAGCAGTCGAAGCTTGTTCGCGATACCCGATTGGCTTTTGCCCAATCGCTGCGCGAGAACTTCCTGGGTTAAGTGGAACTCCTCCATTAACCTGCGATACCCTTCTGCCTCTTCCAGAAAGTTCAGATCTTCCCGCTGGATATTCTCGATCAAAGCCACGGCCACCATGGAACTGTGAGGGTATTTTCGGATGATGGCAGGGATTTCAACCCAGCCCAGCAATTTACAGGCCAAATATCTTCGCTCTCCTGCAACAATAAAGTAGTCATCCTCTTCCTTGGAAAGAATAACGGGCTGAAGCAATCCGTAAGTTTTGATGGATTGTGCCAGTTCTTCAATTTTCTCCTGGTCAAAGGCTTTCCTGGGCTGATAAGGGTTTGTTCTAATCTTTTCTAGAGGCACAGACTTAATGTCTTCCACGCTGAACTCTTTGCCTTGCATGCCCATTATTTTTTCAAAGTGCTCTTTCACCGCACTTCACCCCCTGCTTCCTGAAGGAATTTCCCCCTACTGCCGGGTTCTTGTAAATGATTGTCGCTGTTGGCCAATCTCAGAAGAGTGGACGTTTTTGCGGCATGCCACTTTTCCGCGGGAAGATTTTCTCCGTCGGTTTTTCCTTTTTAAAAACCAAGATATTTCTGCAGGAGGATTCGCCATGCAGTTGGTACGGCATGACCGCCTCCAGGCGGCCTCCGCATCGAGCAATGATCGTCCGAGCTTCATCTAACTCTTCTCGGCAATCTCGACCCTTGAAAGCCCAAAAGAACCCGTTAACCTGGACTAATGGAAGCGTAAGCTCGATAGCTGTCACTAAAGGGGCCAATGCCCTTGCTACGACCCAGGTGTACATCTCTCGCCCTTTATTTCTACCATATTCTTCTGCCCGTTGCTGGATAACCTCTGCCCCTTCAAGCCCCAGCTCCCGAACCAATTGCCTCAAGTATGCTGCCCTTTTTCCCGCTGATTCCATGAGGGTGAGTTGAATTTCGGGGAAGAGTATTTTCATGGGAACCCCCGGGAAGCCTGCGCCTGTTCCTACATCCAGCAAAGAGGGCCCTGTAAAGGGCCGCCCCTGCTCCAGGCAAGCCACGGAATCCCAAAAATGTTCTTCCAGTATTCGCTCTTCCCCGGTAATACGGGTTAAATTTATGCGCTTGTTTTCCTGTAGCATGAGATGCATGTGGGCTAAAAACAATCGTGCCTGTTCCCGGGCCAAAGGTATTCCACGCTGCTTAAAAAAGCCTATCACCTGCTGGATTTCCATCTGATTCCTTCCCGCATGTCTTTGCTGGTTATTGCAGCTGATTTCAGGGCCCTTTATTTACCAATACAGAATCGCCCGAAAATCACTTCCAACAGGTCACCCTTCATGTGTTCACCGACAATTTCTCCCAAGCGCTCATAGGCCTGGTTTAAATCGATGGTGATAATATCCATAGGCATATTTCCTTCCAGGGCAGTCAGGGCATCCTGCAGCAAGGCTGTCACTCGGTACAGCAGCTCTCCCTGCCTCGCTTCCAGCACCAAGGCCCCTTCTTCTCCCTGGATCTCGCCTGCATAAGTTTTTTCAATGATCGCCCTTTTCAGTTCATCTATGCCTCTGTTCTCTAAAATGGAGGCATAAACCAGTCCATCATAATGAAAGGCTTGACCGATATCCTCTGGAGTCATCCCGGCGGTTAAATCGATCTTGTTCACCAGGATGATGAGGGGAGCTTCCCCCTTTTCGCCCATTGTGCGGTAAACAAAATGATCTTCCTCGGTAATACCTGTATCGGCGTCCAATATAAAAATGATCAGATCCGCCTCTTCAAGCGCGTGTCGTGAATAATCCATACCCATCCGTTCAATCGTGTCGCCGTCAACTCGAATGCCCGCCGTATCCATGATTTTAAGCGGTATGCCTTGAATATTAATAAAATCGCTGAGCAGGTCTCGTGTCGTGCCGGGTATGTCGGTAACCAGGGCCCTGTTTTCTCCTAGCAGGTAATTGTACAGGGATGATTTTCCGACATTTGGTTTGCCGGCGATAACCGTTTTTAGCCCCTCCCGTAATATTCTCCCCGCCTTATGCTTCACTTGCAGTCGATCAATTTGCTCCTTGCAGGACTGGATTTGGTCTATGATCTCACTGCGGTGCTGCAGTTCCCACTCCACATCCTCATGGGGAAAGTCCACGTTAACCTCAATTTCCGCAATGATATCTAATAATATCCGCCGTAAATCATAGATGCTTGCTGAGAGTTTTCCCTGCACGCCCTGGAGCGCCGCTTTCATCCCTTTTTCAGTTTTTGCCCGGATGAGAGCCAAATTGCTTTCCGCTTGAACCAGATCAATGCGGCCGTTTATGTAAGCTCTCCGCGTAAATTCCCCGGGGGTCGCCAGCCTTGCTCCGCTGTTCGTCAAGGTGTTTAGAATGTTCCGGATGGAGATAATACCCCCATGAGCATTAATTTCAACAACATCCTCACAGGTATACGAGTGCGGTCCGGGCATATAGCTAAAGAGCACTTCGTCAATTTCTTCCCCCTGCTGGTCGATAAAGTATCCGTGGTAAAGCTTCCTCGCGCTCGGTGAAAAGTCCTGGTTATGGCTGTTCTTCCGAGATTGATCCCGTTTGCATCGAAAATGAGAACACCCTATTTCCAGGGCCTGGAGGCCGCTTAAGCGTACAATCCCGATACCGCCTTCTCCCGGCGGGGTAGAAACCGCTACAATGGTATCATCCTGGCTATCTAGATAACCCAGGTCTAACACGATCTACCTCCCTTTATTAGCCAGCAAAACCACGGTTTTGGATAAAGAATACACTGCCTCTAGACCAAAAACCGCACGTCCCACCCCTCATGGACCCGTGCGGCAGAGAATCCTTGCAGCCCATTTACCGCGGTGCAATCACGATCTTCCTGTACGGCTCATTGCCTTGACTGTATGTCACAACATCCTTGCTGTCTTTTAAGGCAATGTGAATAATCCTTCTTTCCTGTGGAGTCATGGGCTCCAAAACGACTTCCTGCCCGGTTCGTTTTACTTTGGATGCCAGACTCTTAGCCAGGTGTTCCAAGGTTTTTTTGCGTTTCAATCGATAGTTTTCGATATCGAGCAGGACTCGGCCCCGCTCCAGCTGGAACTGTCGCTGGTATACCACGTTGGCCAGGTATTGGAGGGCGTTAAGGGTGCTGCCCCTTTTTCCAATTAAAACACCCAGGTTCTCTCCCACCACTTCTAAATGGATCAAACCCAGATCGCTGTTTTCCCGGGCATTTTGGTTGACAACTTCTCCCTGGACTCCCATTTTTTCTACTAATGTTTGTAAAAAATCAATGATATAATCTTCAGGTTCTCGCCGCACGAGCAGCCGTACCCTGGCAGGCTTATTGGAGCCCAATAGCTTCAGAATTCCCTGTGATGGTTCATTTAATACTTCAATATTTACATTATCCTTCTTAACGCCCAGGGATTTAAGTCCTTCTGCTACGGCTTCTTCAACGGTTTTGGCGCTAACTTCAACCGAATTCATTTCGACTTTCCAGCCCCTTTCTTTTTACTCTTGGACGACTTTTTCTTGCGCGCGGGGGCTTCCGTGGGGACAATTTTTTTTCTGCTTTTTGATCTCCTCTGTGTCTGTCCCACGTCGGTCTCTTGCATAGTAGCTCTATCTTTTTCCGCTTTCTCTGCAGCAGCATTATCCTGCCTGGTGGATGCAGCTTTTTCGGATTCTACTTTCTTCTCTTTTTCTTCCTTCTTGTCCACTGACCTCTCTGAAGATGTCTTAATGATAAAATGGTTCCCAACGGAGAACATGGAATTCGTTAGCCAGTAAAGAACCAATCCAGCAGGAAAACTAACGCTAATAATTAAAATCATGACCGGGAAAATGTACATGAGCATTCTTTGTTTGGGGTCGGTCATCACCAGCCGCTGGTGGAAAAAAGTGCCGGCTGCTGCCAGGATGGGCAGAATATAAGAAGGGTCAGGCTGAGTAAGGTCCAGGGCCAGTTTTAACCCCATTAGATCCAGGTTAAAAAAATAAGGGTTGAAATTATCAATGGTCTGCATAATGATATTTTCTGGTTCCCGGAGCAGGTTAAATACGGCAATAATGATGGGGAATTGTACCAGCAACGGCAAACACCCTCCCAGGGGATTAACCTTGTTCTCCTTCATAAATTCCATCGTTGCCCGATTAAGTTTTTCTTTATCGTTTCGAAATTTTTCCTGGATTTTTTTCAATTCTGGCTGAACCTGCTGCAGTTTTTTAGAGGATTGGATTTGTTTCCTGGTAAGGGGAAAAGTAACAACATTCACCAGAACTGCCAGCATGATAATGGCCAATCCATAGTTGTTCGTTAAACCGAAGAAAAAACTTAAAATTTCATTAATCCACAAAGAGAGCGTATTAAAAATTTGCATTATGCGATTTTCCTCCTACTTTCCTGGACAGAAGCATTTTCTTACTTCATCATTATTGATCTATACTCACCGGGTCATAGCCCCCTGCAGAATAAGGGTGGCACTTCACTAATCGTTTACCGCCTAAAAAAAGCCCCTTTATGACCCCATAATGCTCCACGGCTTCATAGCAGTATTGGGAGCAAGATGGATAAAAGCGGCAACGCGCAGCGAAGAGAGGAGAAATGCATTGACGGTATACCCAAATCATCCCGAGAACCATCTTCGTCATGAAATAAATTTTCCCCTCTTCAACAATTTTTGTAAATCTTTAAAAGCTTCGTGGTAGTTTAACCTGTCAGCATGCTTTCTAGCGATGATCACGAAATCGAATCCCTGTAAATGAATTTGTTCTTGCATGTTGCGAAAAGCTTCTGTATATAACCTTTTAACTCGATGTCTTACAACACTTTTCCCGACTTTTTTGCTGACAGTAACTCCCAGACGATTCAGATGTTCTTCATTTTTACGAAACAACAAAACGGTTCGAGGGGTTGCCAGCGATTTTCCTTTTTTATAAACCTGCTGAAAAAGATAATTTTTTTTCAGCCTGTTAATTTTTTGGGGGGTAAATTTCTTAATATCCATTTTATCCATACTCAATCATCAGGCAGAAACTTTTTTCCTGGCTTTTCTTCTTCTGTTTGCAATGATTTTTTGTCCCGCTAATGTTTTCATGCGTTTTCGAAAACCGTGTACTTTTTTCCTTTTTCTTTTCTTGGGTTGATATGTTCTTTTGACCATCTTAACCTCTCTCTTCTCTTGGGATCTTCATGATTTAACATATATATGCATCATTACCTAAAAACTCTGAAACTCATTATAACTGATCTTTCAAAAAGGTGTCAACAGAACCGGGTTTTTTCGTGTTCAAACTGGATGCAAATTCATTTTTCCTCTCGTCCATGGGTTTTAGCCTAGCGTAATGGAACGGGCTAGCTATAAATGCAGTTAAATGAAAGCGTTCTCCTTAAAATACAAGCAACAGTATACATAATTTTTACAATTATTCAAGTAATACAAAAGTTTTATATCTTTTCTTTGTTTAA
>PWWY01000075.1 GCA_003561325.1 Syntrophomonadaceae bacterium
TCGTCACCCACATGGACTACAACAGCAGTTCACCCTACCGCAATGCGGGTGCCCTGGCGGCCCTGCAGCACGGGGAAGGGGTCTGTGAAGATTACGCCGCCCTGTTTACGGCCCTCTGCCGCGCTTCCGGCATCCCCGCCCGGGTGGTCTACGGCTACACCGACCCCACC
Organism: Syntrophomonadaceae bacterium; assembly: GCA_003561325.1. Classification (GTDB taxonomy): domain Bacteria; phylum Bacillota; class Dethiobacteria; order DTU022; family UBA8154; genus SKMY01. The sequence goes on from PWWY01000075.1 coordinate 171, forward strand.
GGCACGGGAGAAATCTTCCAGCCGGCACCGGGAGACATCCTTTCCCTGCGCGGCTACCGCCACGCCTGGGTCGAGTTCTTCCTGGAAGGAGAAGGCTGGCTGCCCGCCGATCCCACTTTTGAGAACGGCTCGGATACCTTCCGCTACTTCGGCAGCCTGCCCTTTGGCGACCGCATCGCCCAGAACTACCAGGATCAGTCCATCCGGGGACGCTACCTGGGCGGTCAGCTGGCCATCAGCTGGAACGAGCAGCTGGTAGGGAATTAAACAAACTTGGTTATCGAGCTTGGCCTGGAATATACCCTTGTTTCCCTGCTTATCCTCAGCCACAGAATTTGCGCCCTGGTTTATCTCGATGTGCAGGGTTCAAGGCTGTCTAAAAAACTCCCGGGGTGCGCTCGCTCAAACAGTTGAGGCGGTTTTGCTGAAACCTCTGCGCACCTTTTGATTCAGGCAAAACCGATAGTCGCTGAGGGCAAGCAGGCAGACGGCAGAGAAACTGAATAACCTTCATATTCATTGTATGAATAATTGGCAACAATACCTCCTGAAAATAGTATTCCCCACCAGGTTTTCAGCATGCAGGGGCTCCTTTCCGAAACTACCCGGAAAGGAGCCCCTGCTGTACAAAGAAAAAGTCTCCTTGAGAGGGGTGATCTTCGCAAGGAGACTATGGATTTAAAGTTTAGGGTTTTTCCCTTCAAGGCTGTTGGGACAGCCCGACCTCTTTCACCAGGTAGGCCCGGGCCACCAGGCGCTGGGTGGCCCAGCCCGGCGGGTGGCAGGTGGTCAGGGTCAAAGCCGGCCGTGCCGTGGGCTCGATTACGCTCCAGTCCCGGTTATGGATAGGAAAGACCTCATCCAGCCAGAAGCGAAAAATTTGGCCGTCGTAGTGCAAGATCAGCTCATCGCCTTCTTCCAGCCGGTCCAGGTGGCGGAACCAGGCCCCGTACGTGGTGCGGTGTGCGGCGATGGACACGTTGCCCTGCCCCGGGTACTGGCTCTGGGGGTAAAACCCGGGGGCTTTGCTCAGGTCTTCCAGCTCTACCCCGTAGATTACCTTCACCTGCAGGTCCAGGGCGGGAATTTCCAGCACACCTTCCAGGCCTTCCACCAGCTCCCGTGGCGCCGCGGGAGCTTCCCGGAGATTTTCCCGCTGGAATCGCTCCAGGGCTTCTTCATAGAAGGTGATGGCAGGGGAAACGTTCTCTTCCCAAATGTCCGCGGGTTCTACTTCTGCCGCCCTGAGGACATGCTTGCTGTAGACGTTGGTAAAAAAAGGGAAAAGAGCCAGGGACGCCCCGGCCAATATGAGCAGCGTTCCGAAAACGATGCGCCTTTTTCGCCTGCTTTCCCTGGCTTTCCTTTCCATTCTCGACATCGATTCACCCTTCTTTATTATTATTTATTTCTCCGGATCAGCAGCAGGGCGCCGGCGCCGGCCATCAGCGCGCCCAAGCCGCTCATCAGTGTCGTCATGCCACCGGTTCTCGGCAGTTCAGGAACCACCGGCACTTCGATGATCAGTTCAGGCTCATCTACGATTTCGGGTTCAGGTTCGGGCTCAGGTTCGGGTTCTTCCAAGACGGGCGGTTCCACAGCCGGCGGTTCGGGTTCTTCGATAATGACAACAGGAGGCCTCGGTTCCGGCTCCGGCTTTGGTTCGATGCGGTTTTCGACTGTAACAGTTTTGTGATTTTGGGTTTCTGTCAGCGTGACAGTTTGTGCATCGCTTACCAGGACGTAACCCGCAGGCACATCGACTTCCTCAATGGTGTATTCGCCCAGGGGCAGTCCAGACCAAAACCAGGAGTTATTCACAGAGACCCTCTGGTTAAAGAAACTGCGGGGTCCGGTCACATTAATGGTGAAGAACTGGGCGTTATCGGCCGCGCTTGCTTGCACATCCCCCACAAAGGCCTTCTTGACTGTAAGGGAACCGCGAACGGGATCATCGCCGTTATCGTCTGCGGGACGGCGGTTGATGATCGTAACTACCTGGATGGTGTCAATATTATCCGCCGTGATTGTAACGGTTTCCACTTCGGGGCTTACCCGCTCAAATCCTTCCGGGACATTGATTTCCCTAACGGTGTAGGTACCAATTTTTAGGCCGTCAATCATATACGGATTATTCACTGAGAAGGTAATTTGCTCATCAATATTCGGCCCTACGAGCCTGGCAGTAAAATCAACATTTTGATCGCCGGGAAGGGCATTCTGGATGGACTTTTGAATGCGCATCGCACCAGCTTTTTCTTTGTTGGTGATGGTGACCAGCTGCACAGTTTCGTTTTCAGGCGTTACCGTTGATGGACTTATACTGACAAATTCGTAGCCCGCAGGGATGCTTACCTCCGTGATGGTGTAGGTATAACCCAAAGGCAAATCGAATATCGTTTTAGGCCCTGCAGACGGGTTCACGTTGAAGTTTTTGTTGTAGCTGCCGCCAGCTCCTGTGTTATTGACATTGACAGCAAAGTTCACGTTCGGTTGGGGGTCCAGGGTTGCGCCAGCGGCATCCAGGACCACTTTTTCCAGTTGCAGGGAGCCGGTTGGCGGTGTGTTCACCACGTTGACGATGGTGGTTTGGTTAGCAGTGACGGTAATGTTAGCGGTGGCGTCCAGCGTGGTGGACCACCCCTCTGGCAGGTTGGTCTCTTCCAGGGTATAGTCGTTTCCGGGCTCCAGGTTGTCGAACAAGGCCACGCCGGCACTGTCGGTCGTTTTCGTTGCGACCAGGTCCCCGCCCTTATAGAGCTCAAA
>PWWY01000175.1 GCA_003561325.1 Syntrophomonadaceae bacterium
GTGATAACGGTCTCTTTAGAGAGAGCGCAGAAAAACGGGAGAGAAGCCCGGGCCAACTTCAGGCGATCCAGGGATTTTCTCCCTGGCTCTTTGACTCTTTTCACGTCCCAAGCCGTGGCGCTGCAGGCTAGTAGGCCCGGTAGTATATTTTTTCAATATCTTCCGCGGATGCCTTCCTGGGGTTGGTGATCAGGCAGGCGTCCTTAATGGCGCATTGACTGAGATAGGGTATGACTTCCTTTTTTAACCCCATTTCCGAAAGGTTTTCTGGAATGCAAATGTCGGAAGCAAGCTTTCGAACCGCCTGGATGGCTTTCAGCGCAGCGGATCGTTCACTTAAACCGCCGGTTATTTCTCCCAGGGCTTCCGCAATATTAAGATAGCGGCTGATGCAGGAGGGCAGGTTAAACTCCATGACATAAGGAAGGAGAATGGCGTTGGCTTCGCCGTGGGGCAGGTCCAGCTCGCCTCCCAGGGGGTGGGTCATGGCGTGCACGGCGCCCAGGATGGCGTTGGAAAAGGCCAGGCCGGCCTTCAGGCTGGCCATGGCCATCTGGCGTTTGGCGTGGAGATTCTGGTTGCTGGAGACAGAAGCGGGAAGGTATTTTCCAATGAGCGAAATGGCGCTCAGGGCGTGGATATCCGTCAGGGGTGTGGCCGCCAGCGAGGCATAAGCTTCGACCGCGTGAGAGAGGGCATCCATCCCGGTACAGGCGGTCAGCTTTTTATCCTTTGTCGTGAGGATATAGGGGTCGATGATGGCAATATCGGGAATGAGTGACTTGGAGATGATGGTCATTTTCACTTTTGAGCCGCTGTCGACGATAATGGAAAACTGGGACACCTCCGCCCCGGTGCCCGCCGTGGAGGGAACCGCGACCATGGGCGGCAAAGGACGGGTAACCTTATCGATGCCCTCGTAATCGTTGATTCTTCCCCCGTTTGTCGCAACCAGGGCGATCCCCTTGGCGGCGTCGATGGGGCTGCCTCCCCCGATCGCCAAAACGGCGTCACACTGGGCCTGGAGATACTCCTTGGCCCCCTCGGCTACTTCATAATCCTTGGGGTTTGGCGTAATGCCGGTCCAGACCACGTAAGTGAGTCCGACTTCATCCAGGTACCCCAGGGCTTTTTCCACCCAGCGGGCTTCCTGGACGCCGCTATCGCTGACGACAAATACCCGGGTCGCCCCCAGCCGCACCAGGCTTTCCCCGACCTGCGCCATGGTTCCGGGACCAAAAATGATTTCCGGTGTCATGAACTTGAATATTTCCATCGCTTTTTCCTTTCTCTAAAGAGTGTATGGTCGCGGCAAAGCGCTTCACTGTCATGATACTTGCAAAAAGCAAACCAATTCTTACCCGCATCCTGCCATTTCCCACGTCCAGGACAAAAAACTTGCTTAATCAGCGCAAAAATGTTCTTTAAAGGCAATTATTTGTTATCCGGGTTGCCGCGGTATACACCAGGGCAGGCGGAAATAACGAGAAGCTGAAAAACTTATCAAAGGCGGTCAAAGCCTTGAAGCCGGCATGAGTCCCTGTTTTCTCTTACATCTTAGCACAAGTCATACCGGCTTGAAAGAGGACTCATGTCCGTATCTTCAGTTTTGGAATACATGTTGCACAACAAGGTGGCAAGATCATGATCCGAAAAAATGCTTCACGAAGGAGGTGACAAAATGACCCCCGCCATATTTGATGGCTTAACGCCTACGGTAAATTCCCGGCGAAAGCCCTGACCGGGTCTCTGATTACCTGGGTTTTTGTGGGCTTATGGATGCCTGGATTCTTGTTCATGGGCTCAGGGTACCTGCCTGTTTAGTCGTAGCACAAAATCACGTTGAAAGCAACAATTTTTTGGCATTCGTCACATTTTTTTGTTACCCCTGGAACCGCAGTCACGAACGTTTCCAGAAAGCCGTGTCCATGCAGCCCGGAGGGCAAGTTCACGGAAAGACAGGGGAAACATGATGTCGCAGCGAGGTCCACCGCAAGAGATGCAGGGGAACCGGCAGTGTAAACTTTTCGGGTATGCTGTTTATGCAGCTAGATGGCACAACTCTTGCTATTTATTATTTTCAAATGATCCAAATAGATGCCGCACCGATGTGAATACTTCATTTAGACCCATGGGAGAGAACGCACCTGGGTCCCAATCAAAGAAGGTTGAACCATTTGCTTGCAAGGGAGGTGGCAACAAAAACAGTGCCGGTTCGGAAGGGAAAATTTTAACGGAGAACACTCTTGGGTAAGCATGAACGAGGAACGGTAGTGTGGTTTACACGAGCAACAAGAAGTTAAAAAGCATAAATAGGACGATGAAAAATCAACTAGGAGGTATTTCTGGATGAGTGTAATGCAGTTTTTTATGCCAACGGTAAACTTTATGGGTGCGGGTTGTGTGAAAGAGGTGGGTAACCTTGCCAGGGACCTGGGCGGAAAAAAAGCGCTGATCGTCACCGATCCCGATCTTCCCAAGGTGGGCATCCCCGGTGAGGTAGAAGGATATTTAAAAACAGCGGGTTTGGAGACGGTTATGTATGCCGGGGCACAGCCCAACCCCACGGATTTAAACGTCCACGAAGGGTTTGACATCTACACGAAGGAAAAATGCGACATGATCGTCTCCGTCGGCGGCGGCAGCTCCCACGACTGCGCCAAGGGCGTTGGCCTGGTTGCCGGCAACGGCGGGCACATCCGGGATTTTGAAGGTGTGAATCAATCCACCAAGCCCATGCCGCCCATGATCTGCGTGAACACCACTTCGGGAACGGCCAGCGAGATCACCCGTTTCTGTATTATTACCAATACGGATACCAAGGTGAAGATGGCCATCGTGGACTGGAGAACCACGCCCCAGGTTTCTGTTAACGACCCCATGATCATGATGAAGATGCCCCCGGGCCTCACAGCAGCCACCGGCA
>PWWY01000237.1 GCA_003561325.1 Syntrophomonadaceae bacterium
TCTCCACTTTCGTGCCCAAGGCCCATACGCCCTTCCAGTGGGAACCCCAGCTGCCCCTGGCGGAGATGCAGCAGCGCCAGGACTTCCTGCGCCGGGCTTTTGGGAAAATCAAGGGCGCCGAACTCAGCTGGCACAACGCGGAAATGAGCTTCATCGAAGCCGTGTTTGCCCGGGGAGACCGCCGCCTGGCCCCGGTACTGGAGGCGGCCCTGCAGCGGGGTTCCCGGTTGGAGGCCTGGGATGACGAGTTCGACTTTTCCCGCTGGCAGGCGGCCTTCCAGGCTGCCCGGATCGATCCGGAAGACTACGCGGCCTGGCGGCCCCGCCACGAAGACCCGCTGCCCTGGGATCACCTCCACCCGGGGGTTTCCAAGGATTTCTTGATCCAGGAACACCAGCGGGCCCTGACCGGCCGGGTCACCCCCGACTGCCGGCAGCAGGGCTGCCAGGACTGCGGGCTGCCCGCGTGCCCCGCCAGGGAGGTGCCGCGGCGTGACTCGCTATAGGGTTTGTTTTGCCAAGGGAGGGGACCTGCGGTTCATCTCCCACCTGGACCTGCAGCGCACCGTGGTGCGGGCCCTCAACCGCGCCGCTTTGCCCGTGGTCTACAGCCAGGGCTTCAACCCCCAGCCCCGGCTGGTCTTCGCCGCCCCCCTGGCCCTGGGGATCGCCGGGGAGAAGGAATTCTTTGAGCTGGACCTGGCCGCGGCGCTTCCCCCTGCCCATGTGCAGGAGCGGCTCCAGGCCCGGTTCCCGCCGGGGCTCCAGGTGAAATCCGTGCGGGAAGTCGACGCCCGGGAACCCTCCCTGGCTTCCCGGGTGGCCGCTGCCCGCTACCGCGTGGACCTGCCGCAGGTCCCCCCGGACCTGGAAGCGCGCACAGCCCGTTTGCTCCGCCGGGAAAGCCTCCCGGTCAGCCGGCCGGGGAAAAAAGGCATCAAAAAGGTGGAGATCAGGCCATTTATTTTCCAGGTCGTTCTTGATACAATAGAGCAGGGGGCAGGAAAACTGACCCTGCTTTTGGCCACGGGCCACCAGGGCGGCGCCCGGCCCGCAGAGGTGCTGCAGGAGCTGGGCCTGGCAGAGCTAAACCCGCCGCCCCGCATCAGCCGCAGCGAGCTGCTGGTCTCGGCCGGGGATCAACTGGTTCCCCTGGACGCTTGAGCCGGTCGCCGTCCGCGGCCGCGATTACGCTAAAACGAGGTAAAATCATGGAACAAAAAATTATTGTGAATTACGATCCCAAGGAAACCCGGGTGGCCGTGCTGGAAGACGGCAAGCCCGTGGAGCTCTACGTGGAGCGGCCTATGCGCCAGCGCCTGGTGGGGAACATCTACAAAGGCACGGTGGAAAACGTGCTGCCGGGCATGCAGGCCGCTTTTGTCAGCATCGGCGAAGAGCGAAACGCTTTTTTGTACGTAGACGATATACCCCAGCCCGAGGACGGCAGCGGCAAAGGGAGCCGGCATCCCATCCAGCGCCTGTTGCACGTGGGTGAAGCGATCATGGTGCAGGTGATGAAGGAATCCTTCGGCAGCAAGGGGGCCCGCCTCACGGCGAACATCACTTTGCCCGGTCGCTACCTGGTTTTCATGCCCGGCCTGAGCTACGTGGGCGTTTCCCGGCGGATCAAAAGCCAGGAGGAGCGGGACCGGCTGAAAACGATCGTGGAAGAGATCAAGCCTTCCCATGCCGGGGTGATCATCCGCACTGCCGCCGAGGGGGCCGAGGCGGAGAACCTGGAGAACGACATCCAGTTTTTGTCCGGCCTCTGGGAGAAGATCCAGTCCTCTTTTCAGCAGGAGAAATCCACGGCCCTGCTCCACCAGGACGTGGCCCTGATCTACCGCATCGTGCGGGATCTCTTCAACGACAAGATCGGCCAGTTCATCATCGACAACAAGCAGGAATACAAGAAGGTGCTGGAGATTTTGGACTACCTCTCCCCGCACCTGAAAAAGCGGGTGGTCCACTACCGGCAGAAAGAGCCGATTTTCGAACGCTACCACATCGAGGAAGAAATCGAGCGTTCCCTGAACCGCATGGTCTGGCTGAAAAGCGGCGGCTACCTGGTCTTTGACCAGACGGAAGCCCTCACGGTGATCGACGTGAATACGGGTAAATACATCGGGAAAAACAACCTGGAACAGACCATCTTTAAAACCAACATGGAGGCCACGGGCGAGGTGGCCCGCCAGATCCGCCTGCGGGATATCGGCGGCATTATCATCATCGACTTTATCGACATGAACACGGAAGAACACCGGCAGCAGGTATTGGAAAAGCTCCGGGAGCACATGGGCCGGGACCGCACCAAGAGCCAGGTGCTGGGCATCACCCACCTGGGCCTGGTGGAGATCGCCCGCAAAAAGGTGCGCCAGGGGATCGCCGCGGTCATGCAGCAGCCCTGCTCGTACTGCCAGGGGAAAGGACGGGTTCTTTCCCCCGAGGCGGTCAGCGGCAAGGTGGAGCGGGAACTGAAGCGGATCCTGCAGCGGGAAGAAGTGGAAGCCATCCTGGTGGAGACCAACAGCGAAGTGGCGGCCCTGCTCATTGGCAGCGGCGGCCTCTACCTGAAAAAGCTCGAAGGGGAAACCGGCAAGAGCATCTTTATCCGCGGCTCCGATAACCTGCACGTGGAGCAGTACAAGATGCTCATGTCCGGGAGCCTGCAGGAGGTGGAGCAGCACGCCCTGCCCGTGGAAGAAGGGGGGATTTACCGGGTGCGGGTGGAGGATCCCCACACCTCCAATCCCGAGCACGGCATTGCCCGCCTCCACGGGTATATCATCGATATTGAGGGGGCCGGGAACCTGGTGGGAGACGAAGTGCAGGTCCTGATCAAGGAGACGGCGCGGACCTTCGCCCGGGCCGTCCTCTGGGAACTGGACCCGGAAAAGGAGAGTTGATCATGGCAAA
>PWWY01000208.1 GCA_003561325.1 Syntrophomonadaceae bacterium
CCCAGGATGATCAGCGCAGATGGACGTTCAACTTTCTGCCCGAAATTTTTAGGTTTGCCCGACATGGTTCGTTTTTCCGCGACCGATCTCCCTCCCCTGCTCGATCTGGACTACCGCATGCGCAGGGGGCGGATCTCTACTTTCCTTTTTTTTAAGACCTTGGGAGAGCAGCTGGGCTCTCCTTTCCGCCAGGTCAGCAGGGGATACCTGCAGGCCCGCCGCGTATTCCAGGCTTACCGGGAATGGCAGTACGCAGGCCTCCCTCCTGAAGAGGCGATGCGAGAAGCGGAGTTATCCGGGAGGCCCAGGCTTCCTGCGCGGGAAGAGAAACAGCAGGCAGGGTTGAGGATCGCTGTCCTGGGTTATCCCTATGCCGTCTATGATCCCTTCATCAATGCCAACCTGCTGCAAATCTTAAAAGATGCCGGCTGCGAAGTTTGGACCGTTGAACGGGTTTCCGACAAAATGTTGCGCAAAATGTCCCGGGAACTCGAGGAAGATCTCTACTGGTATTACAGCAACCGGGTAGTTTGGGCCGGGCTTCATTTCCTGTCCCGGGCAGATTCCCTGGATGGCCTGATTCACGTGACCGCTTTTGCCTGCGGCCCGGATGCCATGGTGGATAAATTGCTGGAACTGGAATCTCGCGACCGGGGGCAGGTTCCCTTTTTAAAGATTACCATCGACGAACATTCCGGTGATGCGGGCCTTGTAACGCGCCTTGAGGCGTTTTTGGACATGTTGAAAGCCAGGCAAAGGCCGGGCCTGACGCCCGGAGTTTAGTGCAGGAACAACCATAACAACAAGCATGAGGAGGCGTTTGTCTCTTGGAAAAGGCATACCTGGGTGTGGACGTGGGTTCTGTCAGTACCGGTATGGTGCTGTTAAATGAGTGCCTGGAGGTGTTGGCCGAACTGTACTTGAGAACACAGGGCCAGCCTATCAGGGTGGTGCAGGAGGGCTTGAAAGCCCTGGAAAAACAGATCCGGGGCATGCCCCTAAAAATATGCGGGGTCGGCACGACGGGTAGTGCTCGCACCTTGACCGGGGTCCTTCTAGGAGCCGACACGATTAAAAATGAAATTACCTGCCACGGATTGGCAGCCACCCACGTGGTTTCCGGGGTCCAAACGGTTTTGGAGATCGGCGGCCAGGACTCCAAGATGATTCTTCTTCGAGATGGCATCGTTGTCGATTTTGCGATGAACACTGTCTGTGCGGCCGGCACCGGCTCTTTCCTGGATCACCAGGCCGCCCGCCTCAATGTGCCCATCGAAGAATTCGGCGAGCTGGCCCTGCAGAGCCAAAACCCCGTTCGCATCGCCGGGCGCTGCTCGGTTTTTGCTGAATCGGATATGATCCATAAACAGCAGGTTGGCACATCCATGCCCGATATTATTGCCGGTCTTTGCGAGGCCCTGGTGCGCAATTACCTGAACAACGTGGGAAAAGGGAAGGAGATACGACCCAACGTTGTATTCCAGGGAGGTGTTGCTGCAAATGCGGGCATTAAGGCGGCCTTTGAAAAAGCCCTGGCGATGCCCGTCACCGTTCCCGGCTACTATGGCGTCATGGGTGGCATCGGTGCGGCGATGCTGGCCCGTGCAGCGGTGAAATCTTCCGGAGAAACCAGGTTTAAGGGGTTTGAAGTCAGTGAACTGGATTACCAGGCCAGCAGCTTTGAGTGCAGGGATTGTCCCAACTGCTGTGAAGTGGTGAATCTTACCGTTGAGGAAGAAGTGCTGGCCCGTTGGGGTGGCCGCTGCGGCAAGTGGGAAGATCTCCGGGAGGTTGGACTGGGAGCAAGGTTCTAGTGGTTTCACAGGCCGATCAGCGATAACATCCCGGGTTTTCTTTCGTTTAAGGAGGAGAGGAAGGCGATGAAGATCAGCTTTGCCCATATCGGGTATGCAACAATGGCCATGGAGAGATTGCTGCAGGACCTGGGCCACGAAGTCATTCCCCCGCTCCAGCCCACGGCCAATACCTTTTCGCTGGGGGCGGTTTACTCACCGGAATTTGCCTGCATTCCCTTTAAAATTCTCATGGGTACCTACCTTGAAGCCATGAAAAGAGGGGCAGACGCCCTGCTCAGTGCGGGCGGGCGAGGTCCCTGTCGGGCAGGTTATTATGGAGAAATCCACCAGCGGATCCTCCGTGAGCTAGGACATGAACCGCGGCTGTTTTTTTTCTGGCCCCCCTACCAGGTTCCCCTGGACACGCTGAAAAAGTTAAACGGGCTGCGGGGAAAAACTTCATGGCTGCAGATGGTGCGGCATATCAAGCAAGCGTGGAAGATGATGATTGCCATCGATGATCTGGAGATGCTCTCCCACCGTATCCGCCCGCTGGAAACAGAAACAGGAGCAACATCGAAGGCTTTTCGACAGGCACTCGGCTATCTTCGCCAGGCGCGCACCCCGGAAGAGATAGAAGAAGCGAGCATTGCCGGTATCGAACGGTTGCACCGGGTCCTACAAGATCCGGACCGGGAGGTATTGCGCGTGGGCATTGTCGGAGAGATCTATGTCCAGATCGAGCCGGCAGCCAATTTTTTCTTGGAAGAAATGATGGGGGAAATGGGAGTTGAATGTCATCGCAGCATTTTCATGACCAATTTTGTGCGGCACGATGTCTTCTCCCGTCATGGGGATCTCTCCGCCCGGAAACTGGCCCAGCCCTATTTGCCCCTTAATATCGGCGGCCACGGACAAAACAGCATCGGAGATGTGGTAAGGTTCGCTGCCAATTCTTTTGATGGTGTGATCCAGCTGGCGCCGTTTACCTGTATTCCGGAGATTGTGGCAAAAAGTATGATGCCGCACTTGAGCCAGGAACTCGACATCCCCATTTTAACGCTCTTTATTGATGAACAGACGGCCCGGGGTGGTGTCGAGACAAGGCTGGAAGC
>PWWY01000111.1 GCA_003561325.1 Syntrophomonadaceae bacterium
ACGGGATCACGCCCTATACGAAGAGGCCCTCACCCATTCTTCTTACGCCCATGAAGCCGGCCTGGAGCACAGCAACGAACGATTGGAATTCCTGGGGGATGCCGTGCTGGAACTGGTTGTCTCGGAGTACCTCTATCAACGCTTCCCCGCGTACCCTGAAGGGAAGCTAACACAAATTCGGCACCGCATCGTGAATGAACAAGCCTTGGCAGAAATGGCGCGCGAGCTCAACCTGGGCGCATTCATGAAGCTGGGGAAAGGCGAGCTCTTGAGCGGCGGTTCGAAGAAGAACTCCCTGCTTGCGGATGCATTGGAAGCCCTGTTTGGGGCGCTTTTTATTGATCTGGGTTATCTGAAAACCCGGGAGCTGCTGGCGCAGCTGTTGGGCAAGGCGCTGGACGAGGTTACGCAGGAAGCGTATCCCCTGTCCGATCACAAGACGGCGCTGCAGGAATTATGCCAGTCTCTGCTGGGACAGGTTCCCGCTTACCGCATCGCGGCCGTGGAGGGCCCCCCCCACGAGAGGGTTTTTAGAGCCGAAGTCATCTTGAACAACCGTGTCGTCGGTCGCGGAACGGGCAAGAGCAAAAAAGAGGCGGAACAAGCCGCTGCCGACCTGGCCTGCAAATGGTTTCGGGACCATTATGAAACATAAGCAGCCTGCCGTTCCCGGCAGGCTGCTGCTAGAGGACCCGTGGGTCCTTGTTTACCAGGGAATGATCTTTGGGGGGTGAAAAGGTGAAACTGAAGAGCATCGAGATTACCGGTTTCAAGTCTTTCCCAGAAAAAACGGAAATCCCACTCTCCTCCGGGATCACGGTGGTTGTCGGGCCTAACGGTTGCGGAAAAAGCAACCTTGTTGATGCCATTCGCTGGGTCCTGGGTGAGCAGAGCGTGAAACTGATGCGGGGGAACCGCATGGAAGAGTTGATCTTCAGCGGCACCGCCCGGCGAAAACCGTTAAACTTAGCAGATGTTACGGTGCTTTTTGATGAGGCACACAATTTTTTGCCCCTTGAATACCAGACGGTTTCTGTTTCTCGCCGCATCTACCGTTCGGGGGAAGGGGAATATTTTTTGAATAAAAAGCCCTGCCGCCTCAAAGACATTACCGGGCTCTTTATCGATACAGGGATCGGGGTGGAAACCTATTCGCTCATCGGACAGGGCCGGGTTGAACAGATGATTACCGCCCGGCCGGAAGAGCACCGCGCTCTCTTTGAAGAAGCGGCCAAGATCCACCGCTACAAGCAGCGCAAGAAAGAAGCCCGGGCGAGGCTGGAGGAAATGCATCGCAACCTCCTGCGGGGGGAGGACCTGCTCGCGGAATATGAGGGCCAACGGGACCACCTGGCAGAAGAAGCAGCCCGCGCCAGGCAGGTGAAAACATTGCTGGCAGCGCTAAAATCCGTGGAAAAACAGCTGTTGCTCAGGCAGTGGGCCCGGCAGCAAAGGGCCTATGAAAAAACCAACAAAGACGTGCAGCGCATGAACTACACGGCCCAGGAAAAAGAGCGACACGTGCAGCAGTTGGCCGCGAAGCTGGAAGCCATGCAGGGCAAAAAGCAAGCGGTGATCAAGGCCCTGGATGGGGCGAGAAATCAATTTCAAAAACAAAAAGAAAAGTTCGATGCCCTGCAAGGCCAGGTGTTCTTGCTGCGCGAGAAAAAAAAGCACGCCGGGGAGCTCCTCGCGTACAAGGAAGAATCCCTGGAGGAAGTGCAGGGCAGAATGGTCGGGCTGCGCGATACGGTCCAGGAGAATGAAGGACAGCTGCTCCTGGTCCAAAAAGAACAGGAAACCTTAAGTGAACGGGTTGCCTTCTTGACGGCCCGGCTGGAAAAGGCCCAGGATGCCGGGCACCTGGATCTCCTGGAGCAGGCCCGCGGGTCCCTCTCCACACATACCCGGGACATGGCCCTGATCAAACAAAAAATTGAGGATGACCGGCAGCGAGACGAGGAAAACCGGCAGAAAAGGACTGCGGTCGTCCGCGGGATCGAGGAAAAAGAGAGAGGCCTTCAGGACCTGCAGGAGAATAAAGCCGCGGGACTTGCAGCCAAAAAGCGGCTGCAGGAAGAAAAAGCCGCACTGGAAGAAAACAGGCAGTACCTGGACAGTACAAGGGATGAGATCCAGGCCGCTGTCGGGAAAAAGAGACAGCGGGTAAACGACCTGCACCGCGAACTGGAAAACAAAAAGGCGCGGTTTAAGTACATCAAGGAAGGCGAAGAGGACTTCAGTTATTTTCAGCATGGTGTGAAGGCCGTGATGCAGTGGGCCCAGGGGACATCTCCCATCGAAGGAATCTATGGGCCGTTTGTGCAGCTGATCCAGGTGCTGCCCCAGTATGAAAAAGCCATTGAAACCGCCCTGGGAGCCTCTGGTCAGTTTATCGTGGTCGCCGATGAAGACAAGGCCAGGCAGGCCATCGACTACTTGAAATCCAGGCAGGCCGGCAGGGCAACCTTCCTGCCCTTGAACAGGTTGAGGGTGGCGAAAAAAGAACTGCCCTCCAGGACCCTGGAAGGGGTAATCGAACGGGCCAGCCGGCTGGTTGAGTCACCGGCCGCTTATCAAAAAGCTGTTGACTACCTGCTGGGGGGAACCCTGGTAGCCAGGGACCTGGAGCTTGCCGTGGAAGCGGCACGCCGGGCCCCGGCCGGTTGGAGAATCGTCACCCTGGAGGGAGAAATGATTGCCCCCGGCGGCGCCATGTCCGGCGGCAGTTCATCCCGGCAGAGCGGGAGTTTTCTGGCCAGGAGGCGAGAGCGTGAAGCCCTGGCCCGGGAGATCGACAGGCTCGAAGAGCGAGAAGCCGCTGAGATGAAACAGCTGAGGCAGCACGAGGAAAGAATGCAAGACCTGGAGGAAAAAAGCAATGCCGCCCGGCAGCAGCAAGCTGCCCTGGATTCTGCCCGGGCCCAGCAGGACCATGAACTTGTACGCCTGGAAGGTGACCTGCAGAAGGGACGGGAGGAGCTGGGGGCGCTGCAGGCGGAACGGGAAGAACTGGAGAGGGCAAGGGAAGCGCTGGAGCGGGAAAGAGCTGCCCGGGAAGAGGCGCTGCAATCCGCAGAAGAAGCGGTAGGGGAATTACAGGATCGCATCCAGGAATTAAGCCAGCAAGCGCAGCGGGAAGAAAGCCAGTCCAAGAAAATCCAGGAAGAGCGGATCGAGCTGCGGGTGAGATTTTCAGCCTGCCAGGAAAAAGAAAGCGCCCTGCAACATAACCTGCTGAAGCAGCGGGAAGAACAGGAGCATCTCCAGGAACTGGCAAATTCCCTCCAACGGGAGAGCGAGCGTTTGCAAACAGAGCTGAACCAGAACCAGGAAGAGGAAAGGACGCTGCTCCAGCAAATTGCAGTAGAAAAAGAGCAAGGCGCCCTTCTGGATCAAGAGGTGGACAGGCTGGAGGCAGCAAGGCGGACAATGGAGTTGGAAGCGGAAGATACGGAAGCGCAGCTGGAAAAAGAAAAGCGCTCCCTGGAGCGCTTGCAGAAGCGCGCCCAGCAGGGCGAACTCGAAGGGGTGCGCTTCAGGGAAGCCAGCCGCTACCTGGGTGAGCAGCTCCTGGAAAAATACCAGCTGGATACCCGGTCCTTTTCCTGCGCAGACACTGAAGAGGAGAGCAGGGAAGAAGACTTGCTCCAGGAAAAACAGCGCCTGGAAGAGGAACTGGCCGCAAAAGGAGAAGTGGACCTCCATGTCATCGAAGAGTTTGAAAGGCTGCAGCAGCGGACGCGTTTCTTGCAGGAACAGCGAAAAGACCTGGTGGAAGGGGAAAAAGGGGTCCGCAGCGTCTTAAGCGAACTGGACCGGCACATGGAGAAACGTTTCCTGGAAGCGCTCCGTGCCATCGAAATGCATTTCCAGGAAAGTTTTCAGCATCTTTTTGGTGGCGGCCAGGCGCTGTTGAGGTTAACGGATCCAGATCATGTCCTGGAATCGGGCATCGAGATCGTGGCCCAACCCCCGGGCAAAAAGCTGCAAACCCTCTCCCTGCTCTCGGGGGGAGAAAAAGCGTTAACCGCCATCGCGCTGCTCTTTGCCTTGCTGCAGTTCAAGCCGGTTCCCTTCTGTGTCCTGGATGAGATCGATTCCTCCCTGGATGAGAACAACCTGGCCCGCTTCCTGGATTATTTAAAAACCCATACGGCGCAGACCCAGTTTGTTGTCATTACCCACAAGAGAAGAACCATGGAAGAAGCGGATGTTTTATACGGCGTGACCATGGAAGAGCAGGGCGTATCCAAGGTCATCTCGCTCCAAATATCGCAAAAAGCTGGATAAGGAGACAGGCGGCTTATGCTGGAACAATTTAAGAAAGGGCTCCATAAAACCAGAGAGGCGTTTAAGGGCAGGCTGGACAACCTCTTTAAAGGGAAGGAAATCACCCCGGATTTTTACGAGGAACTGGAAGAGGTATTAATCTCGGCCGATGTCGGTGTCGCCACTTCCCTGAAGCTGATCGATCAGCTGCGGGAGCAAATCCAGGAGCAAAAGATCAAAGAAGGCGATGCTGCCCGCGAGAAGTTAAAGACGCTGCTGGTGGAGCTGCTGCAGGAAGGCGGCGGCAGTGAACTGCACTTTCCCGAAATGCCCCCCTGTGTTTATTTGATCCTCGGCGTAAACGGAGTCGGAAAGACGACCACCATTGCCAAGATGGCGTATTATTATACACAGAAAAACAAGAAGGTGCTGCTAGCGGCCGGCGACACCTTTCGCGCCGCGGCCATCGACCAGCTCAGCCAATGGTCCATCGCGACCGGCGTCGACCTGATTAAACACCATCCCGGGGGAGACCCCTCGGCGGTCATTTATGACGCGGTGAATGCCGCCGTGGCCAGGAAATCCGACCTGCTTCTTTGCGACACGGCGGGAAGGCTGCATACCAAGTCCAACCTGCTGGATGAGATCAAGAAAATGAACCGGACCATTGGCAAGGTGCTGCCCGGTGCTCCCCATGAAACCTTGCTGGTGCTCGATGCTACCACGGGCCACAACGGGATTGCCCAGGCCAGGCTTTTCCACGAAGCGATCCCCCTGACGGGTATTGTTCTCACCAAACTGGACGGTACCGCGCGGGGAGGGATCGTGATCGCCGTGAAAGACATGACGGGCATTCCCGTAAAACTCGTGGGCACGGGAGAGAAGAAGGAAGACCTGCAGCCCTTTGATCCGCATGCTTTCGCTGAAGCTTTGCTCTCGTAAAGGAAAAGCCGGCCGGCTCTTTACTTTATGGCCTTGATCGTGTATAAATAGTAAGGGAGCGGCTTTGGAACAGGTTTCAATATAACCGCGAAGGAGGGAATCCCGGTCTTCCGGGTTAAGTAGATTGATTTTTAGCGGTCTTTCTGAGAAACTACAGGAAACATTTGACAAACTTAAAAAGAAGGGCAAGCTGACCGAGAAAGATGTGAATGCAGCCCTGCGTGAAGTCAGGATGGCGCTGCTGGAAGCGGACGTCAACTACAAGGTTGTCAAAAACTTTACATCATCCTTGACGGAACGGGCCGTGGGGGCCGAGGGCTTAAAAAGCTTGACCCCGGGTCAACAAGTGATCAAAATTGTGCATGAAGAACTGGTCAAGCTCATGGGGGAGAGCCAGAGCAAGCTGGCCCACCCGGACAATCCCCCCCAGGCCGTGATGCTCGTGGGCCTGCAGGGCTCCGGCAAAACGACTACTGCGGCCAAGCTGGCCTGGCATTTGAAACGAAAGGCCCACCGGCCTCTCCTGGTGGCAGCGGACATCTATCGGCCGGCCGCTGTTGACCAGCTCCATGTCCTGGGTAAGGACATCGAAGTGCCCGTGTTCAGCAAGGGGAAAGAAGCCCCCAGGGCCATCGTGGCGGAAGCGTTTCGACAGGCGCGAAGTGGAGGGCATGATTATCTGATCATCGATACCGCGGGACGTCTTCATATCAATGAAGAGCTCATGCGGGAACTGGAAGAGTTGAAACAGGACTTTAATCCGCTGGAAATCTTACTCGTGGTAGATGCCATGACCGGGCAGGACGCCGTCAATGTCGCCAGATCATTTCATGAACAGCTGGGGTTAACCGGGGTCATTTTAACCAAGCTGGATGGTGACACGAGAGGCGGTGCTGCCCTGTCTGTTCGGGCGGTGGCCGACTGTCCCATCAAGTTTGCTGGCATGGGGGAAAAGCTGGACGCTTTTGAACCCTTTTACCCTGACCGCATGGCCTCCCGCATCCTGGGTATGGGTGATATGCTCACCTTGATAGAAAAGGCCCAGGGGGTCATGGATGAAGAAAAGAGCCGGGAACTGGAAAAAAAGATGCGCAGGCAATCCCTGACTTTCGAGGATTTTTTGGACCAGCTCCAGCAGGTGAAACAAATGGGCCCCCTGGAAAACCTGGTCGAAATGATTCCGGGCTTAAATAAAGCGAGCAAAGGCCTGGGAAACCTCTCCCTCGATGAAAAACAGCTGGCCCGGGTGGAAGCGATTATCAAATCCATGACCCGCGAAGAACGGCAGAGACCCGATATTTTAAACAGCAGCCGCCGCCAGCGTATTGCCCGGGGAAGCGGGACCTCCGTCCAGGATGTGAACCGTATTATCAAGCAGTTCGACCAGATGAAAAAGTTGATGAAGCAGGTTGGTTCCCTGGAAAAAGGGAAAGGGAAGAAAAAGAAGGGGTTATTCCCCTTTTAATCTGAACACACAGGAGGTGGATGGCACGTGTCAGTGCGAATTCGATTGAAAAGAATGGGAGCGAAGAAAAGGCCTTTCTACCGCATCGTTGTCGCCGATTCAAGGTCCCCCAGGGACGGGCGTTTTATCGAAGAGATCGGCTACTACAACCCGACGACCGATCCCAAAACGATCAAGATTGATCAGGAAAAAGCGCAAAAATGGATTTCACAGGGAGCTCAACCCTCTGAAACAGTCAAAAGTTTACTTGGGCAGGCGGCTGAGCTTGAAAACAAATAAAGACCGGGAGCGTGGTTGCAGGTGAAGGAACTGGTTGAACACCTGGCAAAAGCCCTCGTGGATCATCCGGAAGAGGTTGAAGTGCGGGAAATCGAGGACGAGCGTGCCATTGTCCTGGAACTCCGGGTTGCCGCGGAGGATATGGGAAAAGTCATCGGTAAGCAGGGCCGTATCGCCAAGGCGATACGGACGGTGGTCAATGCGGCGGCTCTCAAAGAGAATAAGCGGGTCCTGGTGGAAATCGTCGAATAAGGAGCAGCGTCCATGGCTTCTCAAATGGTCATCATCGGCAAGATCCTCGCCCCTTTTGGCGTACACGGCGAAGTGAAAGTGCTGCCGTACTCCGATGACCTGGAACGCTGTCACCTGTTGGAAAAAGTGAAAATCGAAGGGGACGCCGGTGATGTGTACATGCATGTGCACCGGGTAAGGATCCACAAGAAGATGTGGCTCTTACAGTTTGCAGGCTGTCACACCCGCCAGGAAGCCAGCCGACTGAAGAATTCCCTGGTTAAGATAGACGCTTCGGAGAGGCTGCCTCTGCCCGCGGGGCGGTATTATTTTGACCAGATTATCGGCCTGGAGGTTTATACCGTGGAAGGGCGCTACCTGGGCAGGGTGCAGGAGGTCCTGCAGCCAGGTGGGAATGATGTTTACCGTGTTGTCAGCGATGTTCACCATACCGAGTGCCTGATCCCGGCCCTGGAAAAAGTCGTGAAAGAAATCAACCTGGTGGAAAAAAAGATGATCATCGAACCGCTGCCCGGTCTCCTGGATTGAATTTTCCAGGAGCCCAGGTTTGTTCGATGCCCCGGGATGAGGTGTGCAGGAGCGTGCTCATCGATATCGTTTCGGCTTTCCCGGAAATGTTTCAAAGCGTTTTTGGGGAGAGCATGATTAAACGCACGGTAGAAAAAAGACTCGTGACCATCCGTATCCATGATTTAAGGGATTACACCGCTGACAGGCACAGGCAGGTCGATGACTGTCCCTTTGGGGGCGGTCCCGGGATGGTGATGAAGCCCGAACCCTTTTTCGAGGCCGTTGAGGCCGTGCGCCAGGGAATAACAGGCGGGATGAAAAGCAGAGTCCTCTTGATGTCCCCCCAGGGAAGAACCTTAACGCAGGCAAAAGTGCGGGAGCTGAGCAGGATCGATCACCTGGTTATCCTCTGCGGGCATTATGAGGGCGTCGATGAACGGGTGCGTCTGCACCTGGCCGATGAGGAGATTTCCATCGGTGACTATGTTTTGACCGGGGGCGAGCTGGCGGCCATGGTCGTGGTTGACAGCGTGGTTCGTTTAATACCCGGCGCCTTGAAGGCTTCTTCCCTGGAGGAAGAGTCCTTCTCCAGGGGTCTGCTGGAATACCCCCAGTATACCCGTCCCCGGGAATACAGGGGCATGGGCGTGCCGGAAGTTCTGCTCTCGGGAGACCATGAAAGAATCCGCCGGTGGAGAGAAGAGCGGGCCCTCCAGGGAACCCGGGAGCGCCGGCCCGACTTGCTGGGAGAGCAGGATGAAGCATAACAAGGACAAGGCGTAAAGAGCGAAAGGAGCTGCAGCGAGATGGATTTAATCAAACAGGTTGAAAATGAATACATGAAAAGCGAAGTTCCCTCTTTTTCCGTGGGAGACACCGTGAAAGTGCATTTCAAGGTCGTGGAGGGCAACCGGGAAAGGATCCAGATCTTCGAAGGGGTGGTGATCAAGCGGAAAGGAGGAAGCGTACGGGAAACGTTTACGGTCCGCCGTGTCTCGTATGGCATCGGTGTGGAGCGGGTTTTCCCTCTCCATTCTCCCAAAATTCACCAGATCCAGGTGGCGCGAAGAGGGCATGTGAGGCGCTCAAAGCTCTACTACCTGAGACAGTTAAGGGGCAAAGCTGCCCGGATTAAAGAGATGAAGCAAATACATCCCAGGTAAGGGCGGCGCTTCAGCTGGAACAGCGGGGCAGACAACCGAAGGGTGTCTTCACCCAGGAGAAAATGGGGCGTAGTTTATGGATCATGATTTTTTTGAGGAGCAATCCCGTCAACAAAAGGTGAAAAAAGAAGTGGGCGAATGGGTTCGTTCCATCGTCCTGGCGGTGATCATCGCCATTGTCATCCGCATGTTTTTTTTCGAAACCTTCCTTGTGGACGGGACTTCCATGTACCCGACACTGCAGCATAACGAACGCCTGGTGGTGAATAAAGCCGTCTATTATTTTCGGGACCCACAAGAAGGAGAAATCATTGTCTTTAATTTCCAGCCCCGGCCGCGGCGGGATTTCATCAAGCGGGTCGTCGCCACGGAAGGCGATACCATCGAAATACGGGACGGCATCCTTTATATCAACAATGAACAGCAGGACGAACCCTACCTTGTCAATGCGTCGGGAGGGGATTTCGGCCCTGTTGATATTCCCGAAGATCACATATTTGTCCTGGGAGATAACCGTAACAACAGCATGGACAGCCGGGATCGTGAAGTCGGAGCCGTCTCCATTGAGCAGGTGAGAGGAAAGGCCCTGGTGGTTTTCTGGCCCCTCTTTGCCGCGCGGATCCTGGGAGCGGAAACATGAGCCCCCGGAGAGATGACGGAGCTGTACACAAGGAGGATAAACACGTATTCCGGTATCTAAAAAGGGTAGACCTGGTGGTAGAGGTGCTGGATGCGCGCCTGCCCCGGACGAGCCGCAATGATCGCCTTCACCATACCCTGGCAGGCAAAAGACGGCTGGTTATGCTGAATAAAGCAGACCTGGCGGATAAAACGGAAACGGGCCGCTGGCTGAGCTACCTGGCCGAACAAAACGGGCCCGTTTTGGCATTTTCCAGCAAGGGCCTGGCAGACCTGCCGCGCTTTGAAGCCTTGCTCCAGAAAGAGCGGCCCCGGCAGGGAAAATTCAAACGCCCCCTGCGCTTGATGGTGGTGGGAATCCCCAATGTGGGCAAATCATCCGTGATTAACCGCCTGGCCCATAAACTCGCTGTGAAGACGGGCAATACGCCCGGCATCACCCGGGGAGCCCAGTGTATCCGCCTGCGCGCTGGCTGGGAAATGCTCGATACCCCGGGCATTCTCTCTCCCCATCTCAGCCCCGAGAAGCTTTCACCGGGCCTGGCCGTGATTGGAGCGGTTTCTCCGCAACTCTACGATGATGAAACCGTGGCCTTATGGTTGGTAAGCCGCCTGCAGGAGAAGAAGCGCTACCTGGACCTGCTGTTCAAACATTATCATCTTGGCGCGATTCCCGAAAATGCCAGCCTGGAACAGTACCTGGAGCGTATCGCATCTTCCCGCGGTTTACTCACGGGAGGAGGGGGAGCCAGCAGGGAAAAAGCAGCGCAACTCTTGCTGAGTGATTTTCGGAAAGGAGCACTGGGGCGGATGACCTTGGAAGTCCCCGAAGATCAACATGCATAACGGCAATCTACAAAGGTTCTCTTCCTGGACGATCCAAAAAATCCGCCACTACCTGCAAGAGCAACCGGAGCTGGAGAGCACGGCCATGCAAGAGCTGCAGGGGGATGGTCGCAAGGGAGTCCGGGACCTGGTCGCGCGCTACCTGAAAGAGAAAAATGCCCGATCCCGTGCGGCAGAGCGCTGGCAGCGCCTGACACAAAAGGAACGCGCACTCCAGCAAGCAGGGTTCTACCTCATTGCCGGCGTGGATGAAGCAGGCAGGGGCCCCCTGGCGGGGCCGGTGGTTGCCGCTGCGGTGGTGCTCCATCCCGGGGACGCACGGCTGTGGCAGCAGGTCAACGATTCCAAGCAGCTTACCCCCCGGCAGCGCCGGGAACAGTACGAGCTCATCCTGCGTCATGCGCGGGCCGTGGGAATAGCGGCGGTCGAGGCGGGGCAGATCGACAGGATGAACATTCACCGGGCTTCCCTGGCAGCCATGGTGCAGGCCGTGCGGGGACTCAAAATCCAGCCGGATTACCTGCTCACCGACGGGTTTCCCCTTCCCGGGGTCGATATTCCCCAGGAAGCCATCACGGGCGGCGACGCGCTGTGTCTTTCCATCGCGGCCGCTTCCATTATCGCCAAGGTCACCCGGGATGAGATCATGAAAACATACGGCGATCGTTACCGCGGATACGGGTTTGAAAAACACAAAGGTTACCCCACGGCTGCGCATAAAGCGGCGATCAAAAAACTGGGCCTCACGCCCATCCACCGGAGGAGCTTTTCAGCA
>PWWY01000146.1 GCA_003561325.1 Syntrophomonadaceae bacterium
GAAACATAACTTTAGCCCTCGCGCCCCTCCCCTTTAAAAGCATAATGCGGCCATAAACGCCGTCATGGCAGCAACTGCCGGCGAAGCTCAGCCGGCAGATGCTGCTTCCGTTGGCCGGCTACGCAAGGCCATTTGCCTTCAGTTCCGGCCCAGCTGCGCAAAAACCGCTCCGCCTGGGCCCTCTCTCCAGGCAGTTCGCCTTGCTTCGCCTTAACCGCGGTGGTTTCGCGGTGCGGGCCCTGGGTCTGCGCTATTCTATGCCTCCTGTAATTGTTTTAGGCCTTCGGCCGCGGCCAACCAATCGACCGCGCCGCAGAAGTTGCCATAATCATAGTAGGTTCGTTCAACTGTGCGGATATATTCCGCGATGCTGGCTCTAGCCGCAGACTTAGCTTCTGCGGCGCCTTGCTTGCGTTCAATGCTGTCCAGGGTCTGCATGATTTGCGACCGGCCGCCGCGAAAATCTTCGCGATTATTCATCCGCGACATCCTCCCCTTTTTTTATGTTTTGGACCCTACTGTTTGCATAATTGACCAAATCATCAGAGCGGATCCGCCAGTAACCACCCGGGCCAATCTTCATGCCGGGCAACTCGCCATTTAAAAGCCATCTTTTCACTGTTGGAACGCTTATCTGCAGGATATTTGCGACCTGTTGCGGTGTGTATAGTTTGGTCATACAACCACCCCCTATTTAGTATTATACTGTAGCAATCCATATTAATGTGCATTAAATCGTATTAAACTGCACCATGTCGGAGCGGACCTGCCATAGACTGTAGGGGCTGCGCGCGCAGGTAGCGGAAGACCCGCGCAGCGGGGCTGCAGCCCGAGCACGCAGACCAGCAAGGCGCAGGGAAACTAATTGCCTGGAGTGCAGGCCCAACGGAGCGGTTTTTGCGCAGCTGGGCCGGAGCGGAAGGTAAATTGTTTGCCGAAGCCGGCCAACGGGCGCTGCATCTGCCGGACGAATTCCCGGCAGTTGCAGCCATGACGGCGCTTATGGCCGACCGCTTTATGCTTTTATAGGGGCGGGTGCGATGATAAAAAAGTAACTACCTGCCGGGCAACTTACTATAATAACCGTTATGTAAGAGGCGAATTTTGCGCCGGCGGTCGTGCGGCGCAGGCCGATTATATAACGCTTATTATAGGACGGTGCAGTATCTGACGTAGCAAAGCCAGGGCCCGAGTGCTGGCGGGGTTTTGACCAGCTGCCGGGCCTGGCGGACTAACTGTTAAACGGAGCCCGGGCGGGCTATTCTTTTTTGCTGCGCCGCCGCCAGGCGGGACCGATGGAGCGCAAGCCTTCTTGGCCTGTTTTTTGGCCAAGTAGGCCGCGCGGAGATGGTATAGGTTTTTGGAGTGAAGGCCTTTAGCCTGGCCGAATTTTGCCAGGTTTAAGGCCGCAGCGGCTTCGTGAACAAAAACGATTTGCCCGAAAAGAAGGCCCAGCGGCGCGAAGTATGCGCCCCTGGGCCGAAGTGCAGGGCAATTGGTTTGAGTGAACTATTACGGTAGCCACATCTGCCGGACGATCTCCCGGCAGTCGTGGCCATGACGGCCGCGGTAGCGGCCGACCTTTACAGCAGCTTGCTTATTGCCTTGACGATATCCGCCATGCTATGCCCGATCTCGTCTAGCTTCTTCTCAACACGCAGCAGCAGATACAACGAAACGACTATTGGAAAACCGAGGTTTGATATCACAGGCACAAGGTCCTCCATCACAATAAAGCACCCCTTTCTAACAAAAAAGGACAGCGCGTACGCTGTCCTTCTTCGTGGTAATGTTTATGCGACTTATGCACCATCCGCATCGTAAATGGTATCAACGCTCCGTTCAACGACTTCAGCGCGTACCTTTGCAACCAGGGAGCCGCCGGTAGTACTAAAAATGTCGTTGTCGACAATGAGATCCATGGTATCTTCAACGAGCTGTGCGCCGGGCTCATCTACTGGATCAGTTATCGAAACAGCCCTATTCTTACCTTCTGCATTCTCAAATATCATGCGAAGTGTCTTGTTTGTGGTAGACATATAAAAACAATCCTCCTTTCACTAAATTATTTTGGTGCTTAAGCTTCTTCAAGTTCGCTGGTTTCCTGGACCTGAACCCTGTCCAGGCCATGGGCGCAAAGCGTGCCGATCTTGGTGCCGAGGTCAAACAGGTGAGCGTCACTTACTGCAGACTTTACACCAGACCATGAGCGAACCTTATAAATCGGGCTCATGTCCTCGTCCAGGCCAGTGTTAAGGCGCAGCTGCAACCTTTTGGTCATCAATACTCTGATGATAGACATAGATATAACCCTCCCTTCATTGAGTTAAGCTTAAAGTAACAAGGGATGGCCAATTGTTAAAATTGCAGCTGCAGCTGCAACTAGGACAAAAACGCCCCCGCTGCAGCGCAGCAGGGGCTGTATAATCGCCGTTAGCCTGGGCCCGGGTGCTTTTACGTGCGCCCAGGGCCGGAGAGGTTAAAGTGCTGGCGGAACATAGGTCCGGTTAGCTTTAACGGTTTGACGCAGGTGCTCCTTGAACATCTCCTTTGTGCGGAAGAGGTTAATAATATTCTGTAGGGTCCGGCGCACATCTTCATCTTTTTTCCGATCTAATAAATCATGTACATATTCCAGGGTTTCGATTGCTTGTCTTCTACTTAGGTGCTCCATCGCACAACCTCCATCGCTATGGTCTATATTCATCTTATAGCGGCCCTTTGTCATGTCAAGCCATATCAACCCCTTGCCCGGTCCTTGAAAATCGATTACAGGCCGATCTGCTAGATGAGGGGGTATAGAAAGAGTGTAATCCTTAAAATTGGAGGCCCTCCAGGGAAAAATCGTGCTACTTTTAACTTTTTGCTCACACCCTGGCCAGTGATGCAACC
>PWWY01000036.1 GCA_003561325.1 Syntrophomonadaceae bacterium
CAGCAGGAGATCCGCGCGCTGCAGCACATCGAGGCGCTCCGGCAGCTCGACAACGAGATCGCCGGCCTGACGCTCTCCGGCGACTTCGAGCAAGCCGAAGCCCGCCGCCGCAACGACCTCGCCGCCCTCGACGCGTGGTACGCCGAGATGCAGATCCTGCATCGCGACAACGAGGTCGAGATGGAGCGTGCGACGGACATCTACCACCGCCGACGCCGCATCATCATCGAGACCTTCCACGCGGACGAGCGCCGCATCCTCGAAGAAGCCGAAGCGGCGTACGAGAGCTTCGCCCGCACGTTCGAGCAGACGATGGCCCGCATGGAAGCCGCCGCCCGCCGCCGACGCGTGGAGCGGGAAGGCACCGGCCGCGAGCAACTGGAGTTCCAGCATGCGCAGGAACTCGCTGACCACGCGAACGATCTGGCCAGCGTCCTCGCGGACCTCGACGAGCAGGTTGAGCGCGGCGTCGTCACGGCTGTAGACGCGTACTGGAAGCGAATCGAGCTGGTCGCCGCCGCGACGGGCCTTGAGGCCGAGATCATCGCCGATCACGTTGCGGAACTCGCCGACTACGACCGCCAGCGCGAGCAGGACGCCGAGCGGCACATCGCCAACATCCACGAGGCCTGGAACCGCGTCATCGGCGACACGGACAGCGCCATGGACGCCCTCGAAGAGCGCCGCCGCGCGAGCATGGAGGCGATCGACGCCCTGGAGCGCGACCGCGTCGCCGACGCCGGCGACGACGAGGCCGCCATCACTGCCATCACCCAGTGGGCCATCGAGCAGCGATCCCGCGTCGAGCAGGCCTACTACCGCGATCGCGCGGTCCTGCAGCGCAGCGCCGCCGTCGACCTGGAGCTGGAGGAACTGCGGCACCAAGACGAGATGGCGCAGATCCAAGCGAACGCCATCCGGCGGGGGCAAGCCGATCGCGTTCGCGCCATCCACGATCTCGCCGCCGTCGAATACGCCGCCCTGGAGCGCGAACGTCGCCGCCGCGAGATCCAAGCGCAAGGCAGCGCCCGCGCGTTGGAGCAGATCGACGAGTGGCACGCCGCACGCCGCCTGGAAATCGAGGAGGGTGTCATCCGGGCGATCGCCGAACTGAACGAGGAGCTGGTCGCTGAACTCGGCAGCATCAAGCGCCGCGGCGTCGACATCGACGAAGCGATCGCTCGTGCGGGACTCACGAACGAGATCGAGATCATCAAGCGCCGCCGCGACCTCGAACTCGCCGCCCTCGCCGACCGGCGTCAGCAGCGCATCGACGAGCTTGGCGACATCCAGGAGCATTACACCCAGTACCTGAACATCCTCAGCGAGACCAAGATCGAGGAGCAACGCATCATCCGCGACGCGGACGCGGAGATCGAAACTGCGCAGCACCGCGCCGAAGTGCGGCTCGCGGAACACGGCGCCCGCATGGCCGCCGCCCAGTCCCGCCTTGCGATCGGCGGCATCGAAGACGACACCGAGCGCGTACGGGCGCAGGTGCAGGCCGACCTCGACGCCATGGATGCGGCGCACGAGATCGCCATGCTTCGCCTGGGCGACAACCACGCCGAGCGCGCCCTCGCCGAGCGCGAGTTCCAAGCCGAGCGCGCTGTAGCCGTAGCCGACGGCCAGCGCCGCGTTACGGACGCCGAGGAGCGAGCGCAGGAACAGCGAGACCGCGCCATCGAGCAGGAAGATCAAGCGAATCAGCAGCTCCTCGCCCGCCTGCGCAGCGTCGAGGCGGAAGCCGCGAACCTCCGCGCCGGCATCTACGGCATGCCAGAAGCGGAAGCCCGGGCCCTGCTGGAGAGCAACCTCCGCAACCTCGACGAGCAACGCAGAGCGGAGGTCGACGCGCTCCGCGAACGGCTCGGGGACACCGACGACTTCCATCGGCAACGAGCCGAGATCACCCGCGCGTTCAACAACCGCGTCCGCGCGGAGCAGCGGCGGTTCTACGCCGATCAGGACGAGTTCGCGCGACAGGCGGAGATCGACGCCCTGGAGCGCGCGGATAGGCTCGCCAGCGCGCAGTCGCAACTCGCGGTGCTGCAGGCCGGCGAGCCGCCGGAGCAGGCGCGAGCAGCGCTCGAAGCGGACCTCGCAGCCCTCGATCGGCAGCTGGACCTCGCGCTGCGCCGCGCAGGCGACGACGCGGACGCCCGGCTCGCGATCGAGGAGCAGTACCAAGCGGATCGCGCCGTCCTCATCGAGCGCGGCAACCAAACCATCACGGCAGCCGACGAGCGCGCAGCTGACGAGCGGGAACGAATCACGGAGCGCGAAGCGGACGCATTGGAGCGGGCGCACGAGACGATGCGCCGCACGCAGGAAGAGACCGCCACCGCCCTGACCGACGCGTTCGGCACCCAGCGGGAGCAGATGGACCGCGCGTTCGATCTCCGCATCGCGAACATCGAGCGGAATGCCGCGCGTGAGATCGAGACCCTCAAGGACGTTCTCGGTGACACGGAGGAGTTCCAGGACGCCCGCGTCGAGATCGAGCGCGCCACCTCGTACCAAATCGAAGCGGAGCGCCGCATCCATAACCAAGCGATCGCTGACCTTCAAGCCGACCAGGAGCGCATCACCCGCGAAGCGCTGGAGCGGCAGGAGTTGACGCGCCTGGAGCTTGCCGGCCTACCCCTCGACGTCGCGCGAGAGCAGTTCCGCCTGTCGATCGAGGAAGCACGCCGCAGCCTGAACGAGCAGCTCCACGACCTGCGCGACAACGTCGCCGCCCGGCAGGCGCTCGTCGCCAGCCACCTCGCTTGGGAGCGCCTGGAAGAGCAACGCCACCACCAGCAGATGCAGGCCCTGTACCGCGAACGGTACGACGCGACGTTCGAGCGAGCGCGCTCCGCCATGCAACGCGAATCGGAA
>PWWY01000157.1 GCA_003561325.1 Syntrophomonadaceae bacterium
CACCTACCAGGGTCCGCGGCGCCAAAAAATGCGAACGCAGACCGCGGTATGAAGAAGCGCCTCCTGCAGTAAACAGCACCTTTACCGCCGGATCGTCAAACCACCACCTTTTCGTCCTGGTCACGAAATCAAGGCCTCCTCTCGATCCTGGCATGCCAGTCGCTTTTTAGTACTTCTTATGGAGTAATATTCGCTGAAGAACTGTCAAAACCTTCCCTGTGGCTTCCCCCCATAGCATGAATGAACCAGAGCTCAAGCCTGACCAGCATACAAGCTTATATTCTTCTGCACTCCCGTTTATACCGGAAAATCTCCTGGCTGAGGGCAAGCAGGGAAACAATCGTCTATTCCCGGGCAAGCGGGTTCACCAAGAGAATAATTTGCTCGCTGACGTAACTAAATCTATCCTGCAACGTCTATATATATAGAAAGAAACGGCAAAAAAACCCGGGTGAACCGGGAATTTGAAATTCTTTTGTTAAAATAATTCGCTTGAAAAACAGGAGTGATCATTGTGAAAAAAATTTTGCGGCTTGTGATGGCGGCGGCCCTGGTATTAACCCTCACCGGTTGCGGTCCAGGACCGGAGGAGCCGGATCCCCCGGAAACCCAGGACCCCCCGGATGAACCCACACCACCGACCTATCAAACCGTGGAAGACGCGGAGCAACTGCCAGGGGACATTCAAGTATTCATTCCGGCCTTAAAAGAGCACCGGGGCTATCATGTCTTCGGCCCTGCGGAATATGAAAATGGTGACGACGTGGTCATCCTGATTTTTGCTGGAGAGAAGCCCACGGGGGGATATGATCTCAACGTGGAGGACGTTGAAATCCGGGATGATACGCTGCGTATCGTGGTGGAAGAAATAGAACCCCGAGAAGGCGATCACGTCATCCAGGTGTTGACCTATCCCATGATCGCCGTCCAGTTAGACCAGGAGTGCCAGCAGTATGAAGTGGTGAACACGGAAGGCGTCGTCCTCGAACCTTTCCCTCCCGGAATGATGCCCGATATCAGGGAAGAAGCAGGAATCTACCAGGGTTTACAGGACAGCAGTTCCCTGGAAATCCTGGTGAACGACCAGCCCATGGCCCTGCGCTTCCTGGAGCACCACTCGGCCTTTGACGACCTGCTAAATTTCGGGGATGAAGTGACTTTTCACTACTATCAAAACGAACACGGACAAAATATCCTGGTGGACATCAAGGTAAAATAGCGGCCCGGGGAAAACACAAAGAACCCGCTTTCCTGCGGTGCCCCCGACCCCAGAAAACTCTGCCGGGAGAAAATTAAAAGGCTGTCCCTGAACGACGCAGGGACAGCCTTTTTTTGGTTAAACACAGGGTTAAACATAGCAAAACATGACAAGAGAATAACTCGTTCCGGGTCCATGGAAATGGGCTACACCGGTTTAGCCACCCCCTGGACGCTGAACAGCGCGGTTCACCCACCTGGATGTTTTGGAATATGACCGCTTGTTCGCGAACCTTGCGGCTTAACCGGGGCAGGGTTTTTTCTGCTCCAGGTACTGTTCCAGCCGATCCATCCCTTCCTTGATATTTTCCAGTGAATTCGCATAGGAAATCCGCAGGTATCCCTCGCAATGTTCCCCAAAGTCAATTCCCGGGGTAAGCGCGACGCGGGCCTTTTCCAGGATTTCAAAGGCCAGGGCATAGGAATCTTGAGCATAGGCCTTCAGGTTAGCCAGCATGTAAAAAGCGCCGGTCGGTTCGACCTTGGGAGCGATACCCATTGCCTGTAAACGCCCCCACAGGTAACGCCGGCGCCGATTGTACGTGTGCACCATCTCCGCAACATGCCCATCGCACTGCTGCAAGGCGGCAAGCGCGGCTTCCTGTGCAAAAGAGGAGGCACAGATAAACAGGTTTTGCTGCAGCTTTTGCATGGGCCGGATAAAAGCCCTGGGCGCGATCAGGTAACCCAGGCGCCAGCCTGTCATGGCGTAAATCTTGGAAAAACCGTTTATCACAAAAGCTCGATCCGTGTACTCCAGGATAGAATGCTCCCGTCCTTCGTAGGAAAGCCCGCTGTAGACCTCATCGGAGACGATAAAAGGCCCCAATTGTGCCAGGGCTTCATATTCCTGTGCCGTCGTCACAGCACCCGTGGGGTTCGCCGGAGAATTCACCATAATGGCTCGCGTCCTGGAATTCATGCGATTTTTGACTTCTCGCGACCTGTACTTAAACCCATGCTCTTCCCAAACCGGAACATAAACCGGCCTGCCCTCCAGGTAGCGAATATAGTTGGGATAACAGGCATAGTGGGGATCAGGCAAGATCACTTCATCTCCCTTTTCCAGCAGAACAGAAAAGATCAATAACAACCCCGGCGATGTTCCTGATGTGACAATGATCTGGTCGGGCGATACCACGACCCCGTACCTTTTCCGGTAATGGCTTGCGATCGCCTCTCTTAGCTCAAGCTTCCCCATGCTGTGGGTATAATGGGTATCGCCAGCCTGCATGGCTTGAATAGCCGCCACTTTTATCGGCTCCGGGGTATCAAAGTCCGGCTCCCCGATTTCCAGGTGAATCACGTCCTCTCCCCTGGCCTCCATTTCCTGGGCTTTTTCCAAGACATCCATGACAATAAAAGGCGTTACATCTTGCGCCCGAAAAGCGCACTGGTCTTCACGGCTTTCCAGGATGATCACCTGCTTTCTTAAATTCATATCGTAGAGCGACAAGTGGCTGCACTCGCCCGGAAAACTAAAAAAGCATGCCGATGAAAAAACCCAGCAAAGAACCGACGACGACCTGCAGGGGAGTATGCCCCAGCAGCTCCTTCAGCCGCTCATTGGTGATCTGCTTGGTCTGCATTAACTCGTCAATGATTTTATTGATTATCTGC
>PWWY01000044.1 GCA_003561325.1 Syntrophomonadaceae bacterium
CAATAACCTCCAGCAGTTCGGCTTTTTCATCACGGGTCAGGTCCGCTTTGAAATAGCCCATGATGTGGTGTAGAACATTTTTATTTTTTTTCACCGTAGAAAAAATTGAGAGGGCTTCCATGAATCGTTCTTCATACATCGCGAGAAGTTGATCTCCTGGCTTTTTCTTCCCTTCCGCAACCAGTTTGCCCAGGGCAGCGTAGTGTTGGGGGCTGTGGGCCATGATCAGTAATTTTTGTCGGGTATGAAAGCGAATAAGCTTTTTATAATCCGGTTTATCTTGCAAAAACTCCTTCCACCGCCTGTAGCTAAAAACCTTTTCGATGAAATTTTCCCGCAAAATGGCGTCATGCAGCCGACCTTCCTCCTCTACGGGAAGATACGGAAAATGTTTGACCACGGCTGCAGCGAAAAGGCCCCTGCCGTTTTTCTGCGCGTGACCAGCCGGGTGATAGAGTTTTACCCGATAAAGTCCAGAACTGGGAGAAGCGCGCTTAAAAATAAATCCGCAGAGATCTTCATTTTCCAGCTCACCCACTTTCCTGGTACAGAAGGCCTTCATTAGAGCCGTATGATCGACCCCCGTACGGTTGGTCACCAGTTGAGGGTTATCTACATCCCCGATCAGCCGCATGGCTTCACGGGGCACCGGTAAACCGCACTCCATTTCTGGACAAACCGGTACAAAGCGAAAATAACGGCCCAGGGTGTCCGTAACATAGCGATCACGCTTATGGCCCCCGTCGTAGCGGACCGGGTTGCCCAACAAACAGGAACTCACGCCTACGGAAATCGCTAAATTCATCATATCCCCCCTTTGCTTTTTTGCCCGTTGACGAACTTATGCCAGATTCCCGGCTTGAAGTTCGCCCGGTCGAGCACTTTTTTCGCCTCCTTGTAACCCGCTTGAATCAGCTCTCCAGTCCTATCCAACTCCCAGAAGCCCGCTTCCCCCAGGTTGGGCGCAAGATAATATTTTGCCAGCTTACTTTCTTGCGCATCTCGTTCCCTCGCCATAATAAAAATAGAACGATAGATGATATCAAAAATATTATCTGGTGGTCCGGCGTTATCTTCATGGGCATTCAGATCCACGGCAATAATGGTTTTCATACCCTGGTCAACCAGGGGACGGCAAGGTAAATTCTGCAGCACGCCTCCATCCACCAGGGTTAATCCGTCTCTTTCAACGGGGGTAAAAATGCCGGGGATGGCGCAGCTGGCCATGAGGGCCGAGATTACATCTCCCTTCTTCATGTGTACGACGCAACCGTTCTCTATGTCGACACCAACGGCAATAAAGGTTTTTTTTAGCTCATCGAAAGTTTTCCGTCCCAGGTATTTTTCCATGATCTTTGCCAGGAACGCCGTATTGATAAATCCCCTGCGGGGCAAACCAACACTGGTAATATTTTTAATTATGCTTTTCCAGTTAATCTCATTGGCAATGGCTTCGATTTTCTCCGCTCCCAGCCCTGCAGCATAAAGCGCACCTACCAGTGACCCTGCACTGGTCCCCGCGACAAATTGTACGGGGACTTTTTTTTCTTCCAGGTACTTGATCACACCGATGTGTGCCATTCCCCGGGCTGCCCCACCGCTCAGTGCCAGGCCGATCTTCATGAATTTCGCCTCCCTGGACCTTATTTCCTGTGCTGCTTAACGGTTTTCTTTTCTCACGGTTTTCACCTGGTTATTTATCTTCATTATAGCAGAAAATGGCGCCAAGAATGAGCCAGGATTTGCTCCTTCGCCAATGATTTACTCATAACCTCTCCTGTTTCCCGGCGCTTCCTCGACTGACTTGAAAAATATTTTTTTCGTTAGCAGGATATTTTCACTGTTTAGAGAATTAATTAAACTGTTGTTAAGCATTCTTAACAATATTAATACTTGCTGCGGGTCGCTGCAGCTTTGTTAACTGCAACTTAATATCTACATAACCTTGGAGGGTATGCTTTGAAATCATACATAAGGCTGGTGCTACTTGCCGTCGTTTTGGTCTGCTCCCCCGCTTATCCCATAACAGCCTCCGCTGCTGAAAACGTGGAGATCTTGATCGACGGAGAGGTGTTTTCCTGTTCCCCCGGACCTGTCCTGCGAGAAGGCCAGGTGCTGATTCCCATGCGCTCTTTTTTCGAGATCATGGGGTTAAACGTGGAATGGCACAATGAGAGCCAGGTCGCCCTGGCGTACCGGGAAACCATAGATGTATGCGTTCAGGAAAACGGCGACCCACCCTTGATCAACGGAGAAGATCCGGCCCTGGATACCCCGGCTCGCCTGATCGACGGCACTCTCTATGTTCCACTGCGCCTGGCCGCGGAGAGCATCGGCCTGCAGGTCAGCTGGGATGGGGAGCAAAATGCCGTCCTTCTAGAACAAGGAACCTGTAACGGGGCAGGTTTTTTGGGCGTCGCTGCACATACAGCTGCAAGAGAAGATGAGAATCATACCCCGGGGGTTAGCACCGGCAGCTTCATTTGGCCCCTGGAGGGTGGCGGTCGGATCCCCTCGCCGTATGGCTGGCGTTCTGGAAGGTTTCACGCGGGCGTGGATATCGGGGCCCCTCGGGGAACAACTGTTCTGGCCTCTGACGGTGGGACAGTCGTGTTTTCCGGGTGGGACGGCGCATACGGGTACGCTGTTGTGATCAAACATGGGCACTATTACACGCGCTATGCCCATCATTCCAGCAACCTGGTCCGTGTGGGCGAACGGGTTGCTCAAGGCCAGGTGATCGGCCAAGTAGGGGCCACGGGCCGGGCCACCGGCACACACCTGCACTTCGAAATCCGCACCGGGGGAATCTACGGGCCCACGCTCAACCCCACCACCTACATCAGCCGTTAAGCCGG
>PWWY01000093.1 GCA_003561325.1 Syntrophomonadaceae bacterium
ATGCGCAGGTCCACCAGGGCGATATCCGGCCGGTTCTCCTGGAGCAGCTTGATGGCCTCCCGACCGTTAGAAGCGAATCCCACCAGCTCGATGTCGTCCTCCAACCCGGTGACCATCTCGATCCCCTGGCGCACCAGGGGGTGGTCGTCGACAATCATGATCTTCATTTTCTTTTCGCCCATGTTTTCATCTCCTCAAACAGGATCATTCAGGACCATTGACCGGACTAACTGGAAACCACCTTGCCCGGGGAAACCGGGGAGGTGGGCACGTGGCAGATCACCCGGGTTTCCTCTCCCGGGGTGCTCTGGATCTCGAAGCTGCCCTGCAGCGATTGGGTCAGCTCCTGCATATTCAGGATTCCCAGCCCCCCGTTGAAGCGGTTTTGCGCGTAGAGGGCGTCCACGTCGAAGCCGTTCCCGTTGTCGGTGATATTCAGATTGGCCGTAAAAGGGGTCATCTCCAGCTTGACCTGCAGGGTGCTGCAGTGCCCGTGCCGGATGGAGTTGCCCGTGGCCTCCTTGATGATGCGGTAAAAGGCGCTGCGCATGGCCGGATTCAAATACTCCTCGGATCCCTCCACCTGGAAATCGATTTGGATATCGTTGATGTTGGAGAGGCCGTCCAGGTAGTTGCGAATCTCTTTCACAAAAGTTTCGTCGCCGCGTTTGCGAGGACTGAGGCGGTAGATCAAGACCCGCAGTTCCTTGGCCGTGCGGGAGGCCACCTCCTGGATGCTGGTGACCTGCCGCTTCAGCCGGGAGTCCAGCCCTTGCGAGTGCTTGGAGACCGATTCCAGGCCGTAGACGATGCTGAAGAGGTTCTGGGAAATGCTGTCGTGGATCTCATTGGCGATGCGCTTCTGCTCTTCCAGCAGCAGCAGTTTATCGGTGAAGATCTCCGTTAAGTTTCGCTCGATAGCGATGGCAGCCATCTTGGCCAGCAAGGTGAGTTTCTGCAGCGTTTCATCCACGCTGTAGCTCTTCTCGCCATGCAGGGCGGCCATCAAACCGAAGCAGCGGGCCCAGGATTTCACCGGCACGCAGACCATCTGCCCGATCTTCGTTCCTTCCTCGTCTTCGATCACCTGCACCAGGGACACAGGATTGTCCTTGATTTCTGCCCAGGCCCGCAGCAGGGGTTCCTGCCAGTACTCCTCGGGGAAAACGCTGAGCTGGCCCTTGACCGAGTAAATGGACTCGGACCCCTCGGAGCTGCCCGCTGCCGATTCCACGCCTTCCACCCAGAAGACGATCTTTTCCGAACCCGTCAGGGAGCGGGCGTAGGAGCAGAAGAGGTCCAGGATTTCCCGGGGGTCGCTTCGCCGTGAAACGGTCTCCACCGCCTCGTAGATATTGGATAGATGCTGCAAGCTCTCCTCCGTCTGGCGGAGACTGCGCAGCCCCTGGATTACCTGTTCCGTGAACGAGATGAAAAAAGCCAGGGTCTCCTTGATCTGGTTGCGGCTGTTCAGGTCCTTGGCCTGGACCACCAGCAGGGAGATGGTTTTCTTTTTCTCCAGCCGGATGGGCGCAGCCAGCCAGTCCTGTTCCTCTCCCAGCAGGATGCCCCGTCCGCTGAAGAACTCCTGCCAGCGGTCCCGCAGTTCTTGCGCCACGCGAGACTCCAGGTATTTTTTGCTCACCTTGCCGTCACCCACTAGCTTGTAGTCCCCAAAGGCCTGGGTGCGCTCTGGGAAAAGAGGTTCGGACAGGTCCAGCACAGCGGCCCACTCCAGGGGAAAGGCGAAGGAAACGGCGGCCGCCAGCCGGGTATAGATATCGGCTTCATTTTTACAGGTCACAGCATTGCGTTGAAAGTCGGAAAGGGTCTGCATCAGCTGGTGGTTCTTGGAGAGATCGATATAGGCGCCCACCAGCTCCTCCTGCTGCAGTTCCAGCTGGTGGGACTGCTCCGCCAGGGTATAGTAGATGCGCGCGAAAACCTGGATAATCAGGGTCAGCAGGGGGAAGAGGAGCAGCAGGTCCAGGTGGGATAGAGCGGCGCTGTGGAGGGGGAAGCCGGACCCCTGCCGGTAGAGGTCGCCCATCAGCGATCCCGACAGGAACAGGATGACGAAAGCCCAGGTGTAGGGGTAGGGCAGGTGCATGGAAGAAAGGACAAGCGGGACCAGCATGTACCAGACAAAGGGGCTGGCCAGCCCCCCGGTATAGATAACCAGCCCGGTAATGAACAGGGTTTCCACCAGGGCCAGCACCTTCACCGCCTGATGCTTGCGCTGGTAGAGAGCATAGGCCCGCACGGAGAGGGCCGCCAGGCCGAAGAGAACCACCACCAGGGCCAGCTTCAGCGTAGGAAGAAAAAGGGGGTAGGGTCCCAGCAGGAAGGCCAGGGAGGTGAGCAGCAAGGTCAGGTAGCGCAGGATCGTAAATGCCTGGAAAACCCGCAGATTGAAGTTAGGGCTGCGAAAAGAAACCAGCTCTTTCTGGGGGCTTTGCTCTGATGAAAGGTGAAAGATCCTGCGCACGATGCGGTTGAGAAAGAAATCGCCCTGGCCCTTCTCCATTTCAGCAGCCTCCCCGGGTGCGAATATCTACAGAAAAAAGCCTGTCCCCGTGCCGTTTTCCCGCCCAGGCGGTGATGTTGTGGTGCAATACTCACATGTATTTTCGCCACAATTGTCATAAAACCCTGCAGACGCAAAAAATATTTAGAAAAATATGCAAAAAAAGCTTGACAAGCTTTCTCCATGCCATTATTATATTATACAAGTAGAAGTAGGTGAACTGTTTCAGGGCAAACCGGTCGAAAGGCCGGGGCGCAAAGCTAAAGGGGCTGTTGCGGGAAAACCCGTAAATGCCAGCCAGCTGCCGGTTCAATTTTTA
>PWWY01000125.1 GCA_003561325.1 Syntrophomonadaceae bacterium
CAAATTGCAGCTATCTTGAGCATTGGAAGCAAAAATGTCCTTTCAAGAACCACAATAACTGCCCAGCCTCCAGGCGGCACTTGCCTATTTCATCCAATAATGAGATATTATTAACTAAGGTCAGAGAAGGTCAAACAAGCGATCCGGGGAAAGGCAAGGCCGTTATGCCAAATCTGACAGACTATATCGAAGAATACCTGAAAAAACTGCTGGCCCTGAGCTCGAAACGCTATATAGAAATCAGGCGCCGTGAAGTGGCCAGCAAGTTTGCCTGCGTCCCTTCGCAGATCAATTATGTTCTCGAGCGGCGCTTCTCCCTGGAAAGGGGTTACCTGGTCGAAAGCAGGCGCGGTGGCGGCGGGTGTATACGTATTTACCGTATCGAACCCGCCCACGCCAAGCCCTGGCGCGAAGTGATCAGCAGCCTCGACGGGAACGATTTTGAACCGCTTAAAGTCAGGCAGCTCTTGAAAAGGATGCACGAGGAAAAAGTGGTTTCCAGGCGTGAAGCACGCCTGCTGGAAGCGGTCGTTCGGGACAGTGTCTACGATTCCTGCGGTATGAGCAGGGAACAGGCCAGAAAACTGCAGCGCAGGCTGCTTGGTGTCGTGCTGGAAGAGCTTTTGAAGGTCGGCTTTTAGACGGAGAGCGGGGAGAGAAGATTAATGTTTTGCCAGGAATGTCAGCATCAAGAAGCGACAATACATATCATCAAGTCCGTGGACGGCAGGAAGACAGAGCTGTTTCTCTGTGAGCAGTGCGCCCGTTCGAAGGAGGAGCTTGAGTTTTCTTTTGAGCCCCAGTATTCCCTGCACGAGCTGTTCGGTAGCATGCTCAATCAGCAGCTGGCCGGAAGCCGCAAGGCGGCGGCCGCAGCCAAAATCCAGTGCCCGGCCTGCGGCCTTAGTTTTGCCCAGTTCAGCCAGGTGGGCAGACTGGGCTGCAGCGAATGCTTCTATGCTTTTGAAGAAAGGCTTAAACCGCTTCTGCGGCGCATTCATGCCGGCACCGCCCACAACGGCAAGATCCCGTCTCGCGCTCAAAGCAAGGTCAAGCACCTGCGCGAGCTGGATGAGCTGCGAAAAAAGCTGCAGGAGAAAGTTCAAAACGAAGAATTTGAAGAAGCGGCCCGCCTGCGGGACCGGATTCGGGCCCTGGAAAACGAAATAGGAAATGACGAAACAGGAAAAGACGATAAAAAAGGAGATCAAAAGTGAAACAGCTTCAATACAGCGTCAGCCGCTGGATGGAAGGCGGCGGGCCGGAAGCCGAAATCGTGATCAGCTCCCGGGTCAGGCTGGCCCGGAACATAAGCGGTTATCCTTTTCCCTGCCTGGCCTCGGAAGAGGAAACCGGAGCAGTTTTGAAGAAGATCTCCGCCGTGACAAAAGACGGGGAAAGCTTTGGCGATTTTGTTTTCTGGCCAATGGAAGAGCTCTCCGAACTGGAGAAGCAGGCGCTGGTTGAAAAGCACCAGGCCAGCCCTTTCCTGGCCCGCGAGTCGAAGAACGGGGCCTTGCTGATGCGCCGGGATGAAGCGGTCAGTATCATGATCAACGAAGAGGATCACTTAAGGATCCAGGCCATTTTACCCGGCCTGCAGCTCGAAGAAGCCCGGCAGGAAGCCGACGCTTACGACAACCTGCTGGAAAGCGAGTTTGAATACGCCTTCGACGAACATTACGGTTACCTGACCGCCTGCCCCACCAATATCGGGACGGGTTTAAGGGTTTCGGTAATGCTGCACGTTCCCGCCCTGATCATGAGCGGGCAGATAAACCGTTTTTTAAGAGCCCTTTCCCAGGTTGGCCTGGCCGTACGCGGCCTTTACGGCGAAGGGACCGAAATTATCGGCAACCTGGTCCAGATATCCAACCAGGTAACCCTGGGTCAGAGCGAAGAGGAAATTATTGGCACCCTTTTCGGTGTAATTCGCCAGATTATCGATCAGGAACAGGGCGCCCGGCAGGCTTTGCTTGACAATAAAAGAGCAAATCTGGCCGATAAAGCCTGGAGAGCACTGGGATTGTTAAAGTTTGCCCAGCTGATGAGCTCTCGCGAGG
This sequence comes from Syntrophomonadaceae bacterium, assembly GCA_003561325.1. Classification (GTDB taxonomy): domain Bacteria; phylum Bacillota; class Dethiobacteria; order DTU022; family UBA8154; genus SKMY01. The sequence goes on from PWWY01000125.1 coordinate 2,064, forward strand.
CTATCCAGCTCATTTCCGACCTGCGCCTTGGTTACGACCTGGGCTTGATTAAGGCGGTGGACCACAAACTTTTAAACGAACTGCTGGTCTTAATCCGCCCCGGCTGCCTGCAGCTGCTGGCCGGAAAAGAGCTCGACAACAGCGAAAGAAACCTGGAACGCCCGGTCCAGATCAAGAAAACCCTGGACCGTTTCCAGAACCAATAAATGTGACCGGCAAGATTACAGCGTAAAAAGAGGTGAACATAATGTTTATGTTTGGACGATTTACGGAAAGAGCCCAGCAGGTGCTGGTTTTATCCCAGGAAGAGGCCAAACGTTTAAACCACAACTTTATCGGTACCGAACACCTGCTGTTAGGTCTGGTCCGCGAAGGTTCGGGTATAGCTGCGCGGGCCCTGCAGAATATGGATGTAGATTTGAACCGTGTCCGCCAGGAAGTGGAAAGGATTACCCCAAAGGGGGAAAAGGTTATTCAGCAGGGAATCAGCTACACTCCCCGGGCAAAGCGGGTAGTTGAACTGGCAATCGAAGAAAGCCAGAATCTGGGCCACAACTATGTCGGTACCGAGCACCTGATGCTCGGACTGGTCAGAGAAGGTGAAGGTATTGCCGCCCAGGTTCTCTCCAACATGGGCATCGACCTAAAGCGGGCCCGCAAAGAGGTTATCCAGCTTCTGGGCGGTGAAGAAGGAGCGGCCAGGACATCTGAAGGTGAGAAAACCGGTGGTCCGCAGACCCCGACCGTCGACGCTTTCGGGCGCGACCTGACCAGG
>PWWY01000211.1 GCA_003561325.1 Syntrophomonadaceae bacterium
GAGAATCCTGGCCAGGGCTTCGGATCTGCTGAGACCGTCCCTTTGTTGAAGCCGCAGCAGCTGGTTCTCTTCGCTGGAAGCGACGACCACAACAACATCTACCGTAGACTCCATCCCGCCCTCGAACAACAGCGGCACCTCCCAGACCTGGATGCCGCAGGGATGACGTGCTTCCAGGTCACGGCTCCGCGCTTGCAAGAGTTCGCCCACGCGCCCGTGGACGATGGCGTTTAACCTGGTCCGGGCTTCTTCCTGGTGGAAGACAATGTCTGCCAGGGCTTTACGGTCCAGCGTCCCTTCCTCCGTTAAAATCCCTCGGCCCAGCCAGGATACTATTTCCCGGTACGCCGGTTTGCCGGGCTCCACAACTTCTCTCGCCAGCTGATCAGCGGAGATCAGCAGCGCACCTTTCCGCTCCAGCAACCTGGCAACGGTGGATTTTCCACAGGCGATTCCACCGGTTAAACCGACGATCAGCAACTTCAACCCCCACCCATCTCGGCACCCCAACCCAAAGCGGGAAGGGGCATCATCCAGGATCAACATCCATGCGCTTTCATTGAACCTCAGTCAAGTATATAAAAGAACCCGGGTAAAATCAACCACGGGGAAGCCTCTCTTTTTCCTGCATTTCTAAATGTAACTATCAATTTTAGTCAGGTAGCACAGCTGTTTTCCCCACTTGTCCTCGGCTCACTGGATTTGCGAAATAATTTGTTTCGGTGCTCGGGGTTTCTGGCCGCCTCAAAAACTCCCTCGCTACACTCGCTCAAACAGTTTGAGGCGGCTTTGCTGAAACCCCTGCGCGCCTTCTCATCAAGGCAAATCCCATATTCGCCGGGGGCAAGCGGGGAAAAGACTTCATTCCTGAGCAAGTTTGATCGCCAGGTTTCTAAATACACCCAACCAGCTGCTGCAAGTTTACAATCATCTGCCCGCGGCTTCATCTATGAGACCCGGGTAGGGTGAAAAACCGGCCTTTACGACTGTATCGAGCCGGGAGAAAGCAGGGGCGGCTCCTGGCAGCGCAGGCACAGGTACGTTCCCCTGCCGGCATGGACGATCCGGGCCAGGGGATGCCCGCAGTGGCTACAAGGCTCCTTTTCTTTTTGATACACCTTGAGGTGCTCCTGGAAAACACCCCGTTGCCCCTGCAGGCCGCGGTAATCTGAAAAGCTGGTCCCCCCCCACTGGATACTCTCCTGGAGGAGGGCGACAATGGAGACATGTAAGGCCCGTTTTTCAAGTTCGGAGAGGGTTTTAAGCAGCCTGGATGGATGGATCCTGGCCCGGTGCAGCGCTTCATCCACGTAGATATTTCCCAGGCCTGCAATGTTTTTCTGATCCAATAAAAAGGATTTCAAGCGGGTATGGGGCTTTGCCTGCAGCCGTTCTGCGAAGCGGGAAAAGCAGAAATCATCTTCCAGCGGGTCCAGGCCGAGGCAAAAAGCCGGGGAAACCTCCGTCTCCCCGTGTTCCCACAGCCGAAATGTGCCGAACTTGCGGATATCCTGAAAATGAAGGGTTTCATCAGAACCCTGGAAGGTGAAAACGGCCCGGGTATGCGGCCCGGGTTCCACCACGCCCGGGTAAAATAAAAACGTACCGGTCATCCGCAAATGAATTTCCAACAGGTATTGATCCAGGTAAACCAGGATATACTTTCCCCTGCGCCGGAGCACCCCAACCTTCTGCTCACAAATCTTTTCTATAAATGCAGCGGCATCCATGTTTTTCACCAGCCCTGGAAACGGCAGGCTTACCCGGGCGATGGTCTTGCCGGCGATGTGCTCCCTTAAGCCCCGTCGGATGTGCTCTACTTCGGGAAGCTCAGGCATGGTTCTACTTCCTTTCCAGGGAATACATATGGTACCAGTCCTGTCCTACCCGCAGGTCCACTCGCAAGGGAACCGAGAGGGGGTAAACCCCTTCCATCTCCTCCTGGATCAGGGCTGCGGCCTCTTCCAGTTCTCCCGGGATAAGCTCAAATATGAGTTCATCGTGCACCTGCAGCAGCATGATCAGGTCCCTCTCCTCCGCCTCAATTCTGCGGTCTATCGCGATCATCGCGGCCTTGATCAGATCCGCTGCAGAACCCTGGATCGGCGTGTTCCGGGCCATGCGCTCTGCGAAGCTGCGCCTGTTATAATGGGCGTGGTTAATATCCACAAGGTAACGCCTGCGCTTCATGACCGTCGTCACATAACCGTTTTTCCGGGCCAGGTTGATGCATTCCTCGACAAAAGCTTGCACCCCGGGATGCCTCCGAAAATAATGATCAATATAATCCCTGGCCTCCGCGCGAGAAATCTTCAGGTCCCGGGCGAGCCCGTAGTCACTGATCCCATAGATAATACCAAAATTAACGGCCTTGGCCCGGTTTCTCATCAGGGGTGTCACGTCTTCCAGGGGCACACCGAACACTTCTGACGCCGTGCGCCTGTGGATATCCTGACCCCGGTTGAACGCGTCCAGGAGATTGGGATCCTGGGAAAGATGCGCCAGGAGGCGAAGCTCGATCTGGGAATAGTCGGCAGCGAGCAGTACCCTGTCCCGGGTGGAAGGGGTAAAGGCCTGCCTCAGCCTGCGCCCCTCTTCCAGTCGGATGGGAATGTTCTGCAGGTTGGGATCGCTGCTGCTCAATCTCCCTGTCGCCGTCACGGCCTGGTTAAAGGTGGTATGGATTTTTCCTGTATGCGGATTGATCAGGGGGCGCAGCCCCTCCAGGTAGGTGTTTTTGATCTTCGACAGCGTCCTGAATTTCAGGAGCCACCGGGCAATCGGGTGCGTTCCGGCTAACTCTTCCAGCACCTGGGAATCGGTAGAATAACCGGTTTTGATCTTTTTTCCCGTGGGGAGATTGAGTTTCTCAAAGAGGACCTGGGAAAGCTGCTTGGGGGAATTCAAATTGAAGCGGGCGCCCACCAGGTTATAGATCTCCTCCTGGACCTGTCGCATCTCGGTATCGATCGCCTGGCCAATAGTTGTTAATACACTTTCCTGCACCCGGATACCGTACAGTTCCATTTTTGCCAAAACCCTGACCAGGGGGAGCTCCAGGGTGGAGAAGAGATTTTGCAGCTGGCGCAGCTTTAACTGTTTGTCCAGGCTTTCCTTCAGGTCCAGGATAGACCTGCACCCCCGCACCAGGAAGTCCTGCTGCTGTTCTCTCTTCGTTTCTTCCGCGGCCTTTTTCCCCGGCTCGGCAAGGGTCAGCCCCAGGTATTCACCGGTCAGCAGGGGGAGAGAAAAAGAGGGACGATCCGGATCGATCAAGTAGGCGGCCAGCAGGGGATCAAAAAATTTGCAGGCGGGGGAAAGGTGGAAGCGCAGGAACCATTTCATCAAAATTTTAAGGTCGTGGGTCACCAGCACGGGTTCGGGATTTGCGAGGATCGGCTGCAAGGCCCGCAGGAAATCTTCTGCGGTCAGGCCCCCGGCCTCAAAAGATAGGAGATAAACGTCTCCGCTTCTGGCAGCCAGGGCGATTTCCTGCAGCTCGCGTGCTTCCCGGGGGCCGCTTTCCCTGGGAAAAAGTGCCAGCAGCGGGGAGGCTTTTAGCTTCTGCAGGCAAGCATCCAGGTCCTGCAGGGTTGCAACGCGGGTATAGCGGAGATCGCCGGGGGCTTCTTCTGCAAACGAAAGGGTCGCTGAAGAGGCCTTTCTCTCCCCGTCCTCATCCTCACCCAGCACGGAATCTTGCTGCTCGCCTGCCGTGAAGAGGTCAGGCTGCAGGTAGCGTGTTTCCATGGGTCCCTGCGCTTCTCCCCCGTTTTTGACCGGGTGTTTCAACGCGAGGGCCGGTATCTTTTCAATGAGGGCACGAAATTCCAGGCGAGTGAACAGGGCCAGGAGCTTCTCCCAGTCGGGAGCGTCAACGTGAATGTCTTGCAGTTGAAAAGGGATGGGTGCATCTCTGAGAATCCGCACCAAATCGCGGCTGAGAAAAGCCTGCCCGGCATGCTCTAGCAGGCTTTTACCGATCTTCCCGGGTATTTCATGCCCGTGCTGGACCAGCGTCTCCAGGGAGCCGTAGCGAGCCAGCAGCTGCACCGCCCGCTTCTCACCGATCCCGGGCACACCCGGAACGTTGTCCGAACTGTCCCCTTTTAACGCCTTGTAATCGATCCACTGGGCCGGCGTCAACCCGTACTGCTCCCGCAATTTCTCCTGGTTATACTCCTCCAGCTCACTGAGCCCCTTGCGCGTGATCAGCACGGAGACATGGGCAGATAAGAGCTGGTAAACATCGGCATCTGCGGTCACAATCATCCCCTTCATGCCCGCCTGCTCCGCCCGGGAGGCAAAGGTACCAATCAGATCGTCTGCCTCGTATCCTTCCAGTTCGTACGTCGGGATCTGAAAACCCTGGATCAATTCTTTGATCACCGGGATCTGTTCTCTCAGTTCGTCCGGGGTTTTTTCCCGGGTTGCTTTATACGGTTCATACTGCCGGTGCCGAAAGGTGGGCCCGGGGTAATCGAAAGCCACGGCGAGACATTCAGGCTTTTTTTCTTCCATTAATCGCAGAAGCATATTGGTGAATCCAAGCACGGCGTTGGTATGCAGGCCGTTTTTCGTTTGCAGTTCCAGAGGTAAAGCAAAAAAAGCCCGGTAGGCCAGGCTGTGCCCGTCCAAGAGGTACAGGGTTTTCATCAGACCTGTTCATCCTTTAACTTATCCAAATTTATACAGCAGATCTACCATTTCAATGGCACCCATGGCGGCGTCCCAACCCTTGTTCCCCGCTTTCGAACCCGCCCGTTCAATGGCCTGCTCCAGGGTATCGCTGGTGATCACGCCAAAGGTCACGGGGATTTCCGTTTCCAGGCTGACCTGGGCAACACCCTTAGCGACCTCTGAGGCCACATATTCGAAATGGGGTGTATCACCGCGTATCACTGCGCCCAGGCAGATAACCGCGTCAAAACGACCGCTTTTCGCCGCTTTCTTGGCCATGAGGGGTATTTCGAAGGATCCGGGCACCCAGAATACTTCCATGTCTTCATCACGGGCATCATGCCGTTTTAACGCGTCCAGTGCTCCACCCAGGAGCTTGGAAGAGATCAGTTCGTTAAAGCGGCTGACCACCAGGCCGAAACGGTATCCTTTTGCACTGAAGTATCCTTCAACACGCTTCACCATCCTGCACTCACCCTCCCCTTGTTTAACAGTTTTCTTTCTTGAATTCCAGGAGATGTCCCAGCTTGTTCTTCTTCGTTTGCAAGTAATAGCGGTTGTGCTCCCCCGCAGGGATTTCCAGGGGGACGCGTTCGATGATGACCAGGTTATAGCCTTCCAGGCCCTTGACTTTCCTGGGGTTATTGGTCAAGAGACGCATCTGCTTCACGCCCAGGTCCACCAGGATCTGGGCCCCAATCCCATAATCCCGCAAGTCTGACGGAAAGCCCAGTTCTTCATTGGCCTCAACGGTATCTCGGCCGCAGTCCTGCAGGTGGTATGCCTTGAGCTTATTGACCAGGCCAATTCCCCGCCCTTCCTGCCGCATGTAGACGATGACACCGTTGCCCTCCTCGGCAATCTGCTTCATCGCCTGGCTCAACTGTCTGCCGCAGTCACAGCGCAGGGATCCGAGGACATCGCCTGTTAAGCATTCGGAATGCACCCGCACCAGTACAGGCCTGGCGGGGTCGATCTCGCCCATCACGAGGGCCAGGTGAGTTTTATGATCCACGTTGTTATCGTAGGCAATGAGCTGGAAGTCTCCATATTGGGTAGGCAAAACGGTCTCCGCCGAGCGCCAAACCAGCTGTTCTTTCTTCATGCGGTACTGGATCAGATCAGCCACGGTGATGATCTTGAGATCGTGCACTTTGATGTATTCCATTAACTCCGGAACCCGGGCCATGGTTCCATCCTCGCTCATGATTTCACAGATCACGCCGGCAGGGTAGAGGCCGGCCAGCTTGGCCAGATCGATACTGGCCTCTGTATGTCCGGCACGGCGCAGGACGCCTCCTTCTTTTGCCCGCAGGGGGAAAATATGGCCCGGCCGCGTAAAATCGGCGGGACAGGCCTGGGGATCGATGATTTTTTGAATGGTCAGGGCCCGCTCATGGGCAGATATTCCCGTTGTCACCTCTTTGGCGTCCACGGAAACGGTAAAAGCCGTTTCATGGCTGTCGGTATTGTGCGTAACCATCAAGGGGAAATCCAGCTCATCGATGCGCTCCGGTGTCAGCGGGACACAGATCAACCCACGCCCATATCGAGCCATGAAGTTAATGGCATCGGGCGTGACTTTTTCCGCGGCCATGACCAGATCGCCTTCGTTCTCCCGATCTTCGTCATCCACTACCACGATCATTTTTCCTCGTTTCAGGTCCTCCGTGGCCTCCTCAATCTCGTGAAACCTTTCCTGCAAGTCAGTTCACTCCTCTTCAACAATCAGCTAAAAAATCAAAAACCCAGTTCCTGCAAATTGGCATATGAAATGCTGGATTTACTCTTTTCTGGTCCATCTCCCCGCAAAAGCTTTTCCACGTACTTGGCCAGCATATCCGCTTCCAGGTTTACCGTATCACCGCTGCGCTTGGTTAAAAACGTTGTTTGCTGCACCGTGTGAGGGATCAGGGACACGGTAAACCAGCTTTTCCCCAGTTCCACCACGGTTAAACTCGTGCCATCAACAGCGATCGACCCCTTTTTGATCGTGTAGCGCATCACCTCGGGGGGAGCACTGATTTTTTTCACCAGGGCATTTCCTTCCCTTTTTTCGGCGATGATCTGACCCACGCCGTCCACATGTCCCGAGATAAAATGCCCTCCCAGGCGGCCGCCAACAGGCAGGGCCCTTTCCAGGTTCACCTTATCCCCCGGTTTCAGCATGTAGAGGTTTGTTTTGCGCAGGGTTTCGGGCATCACGTCGACATAGAAAGAAGAGGCAGCCAAGCGGGCGACGGTTAAACAGACCCCGTTGACGGCGATGCTGTCGCCCAGGGCCAGATCATCCATTACCCGTGTCCCTTTAATCACCAGGTATGTGCCGGAAGAAGCGGATTGGCTGTTAACCAGCTCCCCCAGTTCCTCCACGATCCCTGTGAACATCTTCAACCCTCCTGGTGGGATAACCAATAACAAGGAGGTCATTGTCAAGCTGTTTGAGTTCAACATGCTCCACTTTCCAGGCATCGGTCAACCTTTTTACCCCTTCACCCTCGAAAGGCGAGGGTGCCGTCTTCCCTCCCAGGAGAAGTGGGGCAATAAACAGGTAAAGTTTATCGATCAGGTCGCTTTCCAGCAAGGCGTAGTTCAGCACCCCGCCTCCTTCCACCATGAGAGCGGTAATTTCCCGCTGACCCAGCTCCCTCATCAAGGCCGTCAGGTCCACCCGGCCCCCGCGCCCGGGGAGGGTAACCACCTCCCCCCCCTGGGAAATGAGGGCCTCTTTTTTCCCGGCGGGCATGGCGTAGGTCGTGGCCAAAATCGTCTTCACGCTGTCCGTCCGTTGAGAACCCCTGGCCTCCAGGGGAAGCCTTCCCTGGCTGTCCACAATGATCCGCCAGGGCTGTTTCTCCGTTTTATCTGCGTCGAGGCGAACCGTCAGGCGGGGGTCATCCTGCAGGACGGTATTGATACCCACCATGATCCCGTCACTGATGGAGCGCAGCTTATGCACGAACTCGCGGGATTTATCCCCGCTGATCCACTGCGATTCGCCCTGCTGCGTGGCAATTTTGCCATCCAGGGTCATGGCCGCTTTCACCACGACGAAAGGCGTCCGGGTGGTAATATATTTGACAAAGACTTCGTTCAGGCGCAGGGCTTTGTCTTCCAATACACCCGTTTTTACTTTTATTCCGGCATCCTGCAACCTCTTGATGCCCTGTCCCGCCACCAGCGGATTGGGATCCATGGTCGCCAGGACAACTTTCCGTACCCCGGCCTCAACGACCGCATCAACACAGGGAGGCGTTCTTCCCTGGTGGGAGCAGGGTTCCAGGTTCACATAGAGGGTGGCGTCCCTGGCCTTTTCTCCCGCCTGCTGGAGCGCAATAATCTCCGCGTGAGGCAGGCCGGCTTTTTCATGATAGCCCGTCCCCACCACTTCTCCATCCTTCACCAACACGGCCCCAACCATCGGGTTGGGGTTGGTTTTTCCCAATCCCTGACGAGCTAAATCCAAGGTCATCCACATGTAGCGCTCATCAGATTCCATTCGACGTTCACCTCTTACATGCCAAGAATCCGATCAATTGCATTATATCACAAAGCATCTCCCGGTTAAACGTTCTTTTCATGCCGGGCCATTTCTCTGAAAGCTTGCATGACCCGTGCGGGCTGGTCGTTTCCAAAAAGGGCCGAGCCGGCCACCAGCACGTCGGCCCCGGCTTGAATCACGGAAGCAGCTGTTTGTTCATTGATTCCCCCGTCCACCTGGATTAAAAAGTCCAGGTTGCGCTCTTCCCGCATGCCCGCCAGTTTTTCTATCTTGGCCAGGGTAGAAGAGATAAAATTCTGCCCGGCGAACCCCGGGTTCACGGACATGACCAGCACCAGGTCCAGGCTTTCCAGGGTATAATCCAGGACCCCGGGCGGCGTGGCAGGGTTTAATGCTACGCCGGTCTGACAGCCCGCATCGCGAATCATTTGGATCACCCGGTTTAAGTGCACACAGGCTTCCGCATGAACGCACAACAAGTCTGCCCCGGCCCTGGAAAAAGCAGGGATAAAGCGCTCGGGTCTTTCGATCATCAAGTGTACATCCAGGAACAAACCCGTGTGGGGATGCAGCGCCTCCACGATCAGGGGTCCCAGGGTGATGTTGGGAACGAAGTGACCGTCCATCACATCGACGTGGAGCCAATCCGCTCCGGCCTTCTCCATGCGCTGTACGTCTTCCAGTAGAGAAGCAAAGTCCGCGGAGAGAATAGACGGGGCAACTTTGATGGTTTTCAATGCGCATCTCCTTTGAGATAAATTCACGAACCCGCACAGGCTGCTGACCCTGGCAGGGACCCTGGAAATTTGTCTGGCCCGTTCCGCGCTGCCCGGGGAAGCTCAGCACTCGTTAAAAGCGCTGTTCTTTTCGTCTAATTTCCTGTAAAAAGGCGAGGTAATTCCGGTAACGCCAGGGGGCTATTTTCCCTTCTTGCAGGGCCTCTTTTACCGCGCAGTCGGGCTCCGCTTGATGCAGGCAATCATCAAACCGGCACCTGCCGGCATGTTCGGTGATGTCGGGGAAGCAGTCCGGCAGCTCTTGCACCGCAATGCCTTCCAGGTCCAAGCGCTGAAAGCCGGGGGTATCGACAAGATAACCCGCTTCCCCCCAGGGAATGAGCTCTACTTCACGGGTGGTGTGCCTTCCCCTGCGACTTTTCTTGCTTACCGGGGCCACGTGCAGGTCGATGCCGGGAATGAACTGGTTAATCAGGGTTGATTTGCCGGCGCCCGAAGGTCCCGCCAGCACCGTGGTGCATCCATCCAGGTAACCGCTGATCGTGTCGATGCCTTGCCCGGAAAGGGCACTGGAAATCACGACCCGGTAGGCACAATCCTGGTAAACGGATTGAACCCGCTGCATCTCCTCCAGGTCCGCAGCGCCCGCCAGGTCAATCTTGTTCAAGCAAAGGATCACTCCCAGTTTTTCCGCTTCGACAGAGACAATGATCCGATCCAGCAAAACAAGGTCCAGGGGAGGATCAGCGACAGACATCAAGGCCACGACCTGATCGACATTGGCCACGGAAGGGCGATGGATCTGGCTCTTCCTGGGGTACACGGCCTCAATGACCGGGCCGCCGTTTTCGGGGCGCATAACCCTGACCATGTCCCCTACGACCAGGTCTTGACCCTGTTCTTTCAGTTTACCCCTGGCCCGACAGCAAAGGGTCTCTCCTTTTGCTGTCCGCACAAAATAAAACCCTCCCTTGGCTTTAACCAGGCGACCTTCCAGTAATATTCCTCCCATCCTGGGAAATATCGGTATAGGGCAAAGCCCGTTTAAGGATAGGTAAAGGTGTCAATGGTGATAAAATCATCGTTACGGAGCTCCGATAAGATCACCTGCCCGGAACCGTATATTTCCATGGAGATCGATTCTCCCTTGAATTCGCCTTCAAAGATGGTTCGCCTTCCTTCCTCGTCATCCACGTCGACGCGAATATACTGAAATAATTCTACTTCCGGAACGATCGTCAACGGGTGGATTTCATATTCCGGCGGCTCACTGCCCAGGCTAACCACCAGGTCAACGGGATCACCTTTTTGCACCATGGTGCCCGCTTCGGGGTGCTGGGAGATGATTTTCCCCTCACCCAGTTCATCTGAATGTTCCTCGTCAATGTTTCGCAAGACCAGTTCGTAGAGGCTAAGCCACTCCCTGGCATCTTTCTCATCCCATCCGTGAAAATTTCTCAGCGAGAACGGCTGCTGCCCGCTGCTGACGACAATGTGAACCGTTTCATTTCGAGCAAGACGGAAGCCCTCACCGGGGTCCTGCCGCATGATTAAGCCGGCATCAACCTCATCGCTGTATTCTTCTGAACGCTCGATATCCAGCTGCAAGTCAGTTAAAAGCAAGCGGGCTTCCCGCTCGGTTCGACCGAGCAAGTAGGGCACCTCCACCAGGTCGGGACCCAGGCTGATCACCAGCTCCACCGCCCGTTCTTGTTTCACGCTTCTTCCTGCCAGGGGGTTTTGAGAGATCACGTGATCAACTGGAATGTCTTCGCTGTGCACCTCGTTTTCAATTACAAAATCCAGGCCTGCCTCCTGCAGCCGTTCTTCTGCCTGGGCCAAACTTAAGCCCTGGAGATCGGGCACGGTCACTTCAGGCACCTGCAGAAGGCCGGTCACGAAACCATACCCAAACCAGACAACAAAAAAGAGCGCTGCCAGCA
>PWWY01000194.1 GCA_003561325.1 Syntrophomonadaceae bacterium
TGCAGGGCTTCGTTCTTGTCTGACGTGCTTATCGTATACCGGGCCATTCTACATACCCCCTTTCGACAATTAAGCGAGATAGTATTAAATTTATTAGCCCTAACGCAGCTTTTTGTCATACCCCGGAAGCTTCCCCCTGCCCTGTCCACCGGGATAGCCCCGGACGTGATAGGTTCGGGAAATACAGAGCAGGGGCCGGGGTTTTAGTTTAGAATAGGTTCCACCACAACATATCTGCTTCACTAACAGGACTGATTTCCATAAGAGAGTAAATCTGGGCTATACCTTCCCCGGACAGGCTTACTGAGCTCATGACTACCCCATCTGTGTAGGTAGTTTCCATGTCCCACGCCCCGTCAAAGTTAGCTTCCATCTGATGGGTGAAGGTATACGCTGACACTGGTGCTACGAAAAGAAACAATATTAGTACAACCGTCAAAAAAATCCTCATCTAGTCACCTCCTTTAGCCACATTTGCTCCAGAAACAGTTCGGGCAAATAGGACAGCCACCTTGCACAACGCACAAGGCTCCACACTCCGGACACTTTTTCTCCACATAATCATCTCCTTTTAAACAAGGTTGGAGCCCTGTACACGAAAGGAGGAGTATACAAGGCTCCGGAAGAGAAAGGGGTAAGAAAACAATACTAACAATTACATTATATATTACAAGTCCTCGTGTGTCAAGTAGTTATCACAGGGTATAGTGGGTAGTTTACCCTCTTTCAAAGGGCAATGGCATTTATGTACGCTGTTACATTTTAAACATACACAGCCTTTACACTCGTGATTTACGTTAATACTATCTAATGATTTACTAGCCATCGGCATTACTCCTTGTATAAGATTAGAAACGATAAATCATTTTTGTCTGACGTAAATTTAATATCAATAATCTTAACATTCTGCTCGGTTAGCTTTTTAAACGCTTTGTTGAATTTCTTCAGGCCTTGTACCACCATTACGTTCATTTAGTTAGCTCCTTTAGGCATAGTGAGCAAATCTTTTTATCTCTAATTTCTTTATACCCCTGCCGTAAATCATCTGAACATATCCAGCATCCCGGCTCAAACTTTTCAAGTATCAGGCACTCACCCCCTGTGGGGGTTTGACTTGCGTAAATCCTTACCAAGTCTCCTTTATTTACTTTTATCGCCCTTAAAGTTTCTGTTGGGAGGGTTAGTCTTCTTTGGCTGTCTAGGCTTCTGGTTATGCTCAAATTTTTCACCCTCTTTCTTAATCTGCTCTAAGATATTCAAGGTTAACTGAAACGCTTCGGACACAAATTGGATGTGATGTGCCATCATAGTAGTAAATGAATATGCTCTACCTGATTTTCCGAACAGTACTACCCCTTCAAATGGTTCTGTAGCGGGTTCAACCTGCAATCGTAAGGCTAATTCATCTACTCCGGGGACTCCACCTTGCTCCAACTGCTCTACCTGTGCTTCTGTTTCCTTGGTTTCAAAGCCTTTTTCGTCTGTCATACAATAAAAACCTCCTTTTATTTCCTATTATAGTGGAAAATAGGGGAGTTGTCAAGCTTAAAGTTGTAAAAGGTTGACAAATATGTGGTAATATAGTATGCTTAAGGTGTGTAAATAGGCTTAAGGGGGTGGGTATTTTTGGATATTAAGTCTTTGAAACCTAAAGATAAGAAAATTCTGGCTGCTGCCATGAAATGTGGTGAGCAAAGGCTGACTTTAAAGGGAATTGCAGCCGAGGCCGGGGTAACAACCAAGTTTATTTGTGATAGATTGAAAGTTCCAGAGTTTAAACAGCTATTCATTGAGGCAATGCAGAGTTCTTTGGTTGCCGAGACCCCCGCAATTCTTCATACATTCACTCAAGCTGCCAAAGAGGGCAGTTTTCAGCATGGTAAATTAGTATTAGAGCTTACAGGAGTACATCAGGAGAAGCAAAAGGTAGATTTAACTGCTAAGATGGAAGTCCAAGATAGCTTATTTAAGTCTGATGAAGAGCGCAGAGAGTTTATGCGTGACACTTTAAAAGGTATAATCAATTCGGAGGAAGGTGAGTAACAATGGCAGTACTTCGCATGGGGGGCAGCAGATTTGAGTCGGTACGACCTGCTCAGTCTGCTTCACAAAGAGTTCAAGAAAGTATGGCTAGTAACAGACCAACACAAACTGCTTCACAAAGGGTACAAAAAAGTATGTCTTCAGTTAAACCTACGCAGTCGGCTGCTGAGAAAGTTCAGGACAGCTTTGCTACAGCCAGACCAGCTCAAACGGCTCATGACAGAGTTCAAAGCAGCTTGGCTTCGGCACGCCCAACGGTTTCAGCTGCAGGTAGAGTAGAGGCAACCATGCAGGAGGCAAGACCAAAGCCCCCTGTGGTGACTCCATCGTACTTGGATAGGCCTTCTAATACAGTTACTTCACCGGCAGTTACTTCGTCTATGGCAGGGCAGCAGGTTAAGTCTTTGGCTACGGATCTTATGCCAGACAGAGCAATGCCTAATGTAGGGGAACAGGCTGCAGCATCAGGTACAGCCAGTGAGTACGCAAGATTGGATAGTGACGGCCTTGGTCGTAGATCAAGAGCTGCTGTAACTCCAAGTCCGGGGTTAGGTATAAGCGATGCTGATCTGCATACTCCCGGCGGGCGTAGTGCTGCAGATCCTAATTACAGGCCAACTGCAGCTGCTCCAGATCCTGCAAAGACGGGATTAGCTGGATCAGATCTTAAGCTTCCTGATATAACGGTAGATTATCGGGGACAAACTAGGGGTCAGACTGGATCCGAAAGTATTGCTTACGGCACTGACATACAGGCTGGTGATATGGGATATCAGAGTCAA
>PWWY01000152.1 GCA_003561325.1 Syntrophomonadaceae bacterium
CTACCTGCACGGCAGGCCGCTGGGCTTCAGAGGTTTCATCCAGTTCTTCCGAAGCAAAGGTAACCCCGTGCAGCCCATCCCGGCCCGTGCGGGCGCCTACCAGGATCACCGTATTGCCCGGGCCCCGGGCCTGCCCCCGGGCGATGCGGGAAGCGGGAAGTATGCCGGCACACATGACATTCACCAGGGGATTCCCCTGGTAGACGGGGTCAAACCAGGTTTCTCCCCCGACGGTGGGTATACCAATGCAGTTCCCGTAGCCTGCAATTCCCGCTACAACCCCCTCAAAGAGATACTGAACCCTGGGATGGTGCAGGGAACCAAAGCGCAGGGAGTCCAACAGGGCAACCGGCCGGGCGCCCATGGTAAAAATATCGCGGATGATGCCGCCGACTCCTGTCGCGGCGCCCTGGTACGGTTCAATCGCCGAGGGGTGATTATGACTCTCCATTTTGAACGCCACGGCGAGCCCCTCGCCGATGTCAACAATTCCGGCATTTTCTCCCGGCCCCAACAGGATATGATCGCCTTCCGTGGGCAGGGATTGCAGTACTTTCTTGGAACACTTGTAGCTGCAGTGCTCGGACCACATCACAGAAAACATGCCCAGTTCCAGCTCGTTGGGCTCACGGCCCATGAGTTGGAGAATCAAGGCATATTCTTGATCGCTTAAGCCCATCTTCTGGTGCAGCTGCTCCCTCATGAGCCCTCACCCCAATACTCCAGGATCGATTGAAAGATGTGTTGACCGTCCCGGGATCCCAGCAAGCTTTCCCCGGCTCGCTCCGGATGGGGCATCATTCCCAGCACATTTCCCCCGGCATTGCAGATTCCCGCAATGGCCTCCAGCGAACCGTTGGGATTGGCCCGGGAATCAAGATTTCCTTCCGGGGTCACGTAGCGAAAGACAATCTGGTTGTTGTTTTTTAAGGTCTCCAGCGTTTCCGGGTCACAAAAATAATTACCGTCACCATGGGCGACGGGAACTGTTAATACCTGCCCCGGAGGGATATGGGCCGTAAAAGGCAGGTGCGGGTTTTCTACCCGCAGGTGGGTCCACTCACACCTGAACTGCAGGTGGATGTTGCGGTAAAGGGCGCCGGGCAACAGGCCGCTTTCCAGCAGCACCTGGAAGCCGTTACAAATGCCCAGCACCAGGCCACCCCGGGCTGCGAAAGCGTGGACCGCCTCCATGATCGGTGAAAAGCTGGCGATGGCTCCAGGTCGCAGGTAATCCCCGTACGTAAATCCACCAGGCAAAATGACGCAGTCTGACCCTCGCAGGGTCTTTTCCTGGTGCCAGATATATTCCACCGGCTTGTTCAACACATCCTTAACCATGAAATACGCATCCAGGTCGCAATTGGAGCCGGGAAAGACAATCACGCCAAATTTCATGATATCTGCAGGGCGCAGGGGCCATTCAGTCCCCTGTTTAGCCCGTCCCCCTTTCCAGGCTTACGGCTTGGAGGCGATACTCGTAATCTTCAATAACCGGGTTGGTTAAAAGCCGTTGACACATTTCTTCCACCTGCATCCTGGCTTTTTCTTCGCTCTCCGCGTGAAGAACAAGTTCCATGTATTTTCCGATGCGGACCTTGTCCACGTTTTCGTACCCCAGGGCACTCAAAGCTTTCTCCACGGCAACACCCTGGGGATCAAGGACGCTTTTTTTATACGTAACCTGAATCTCGGCTTTCCAGGCAGTCAAGCTAGTCCACCTCCTGCAGCCTGCGGAGCACTTCCTGGTAAGCCTCCGTCACTTTACCCATTTCCCGTCGGAAACGGTCCTTATCCAGCTTTTCACCGGAAGCGGCGTCCCAAAAACGGCAGGTGTCGGGCGTTATTTCATCACCCAAAAGGATTTCACCCTTGTGACGGCCGAATTCCAGTTTAAAGTCGACCAGCACGATATTCATTTTTAACAGGAAGGGCCGCAGCACCTGGTTAATCTGCAGCGCCATCGTTTCAATGGTGTCCATCTCTTCCGGTGTGGCCAGGTCCAGGGCATAGATGTGGTAGCGATTCAACATGGGATCATGAAGTTCGTCATCTTTCAGGTTATGCTCCAGGACGGTTTTTTTCAAGACGGTCCCTTCTTCCAATCCCATGCGCTTGGCCAAACTTCCCGCCACGATGTTCCGCACGATAATCTCCACCGGAATGATCTCCAATGATTTAACCAGCATATCCCGTTCACTGAGAGTTTTGACGTAATGGGACGGAATATTTTCCTTTGCCAAATGATGGAAAAAAAGGGAAGAGATTTGATTGTTCAAGATCCCCTTATTTTCCAGGCTTTCCTTTTTCAGTCCATCAAACGCGGTGGCGACATCTTTGAATTCGACGATCACCAGGTCCGGGTCATCGGTGCGAAATAGTTTTTTTGCCTTGCCCTCATAGAGGAAGTCTCTTTTCTCCACGGTGCTTCTCCTTTCTGCCTTCTTATTTTTCCAATCCGAGGCGTTGAAAAATCCGGGGAACATGCCGCAGGTTACGCCTGTAATCAAAGCAGGCATCCAGCTCCTCTGTCGTGAGCCGGGAGATGATCCAGGGATCCTGTTGCAAAAGCTGTTTAAAGGGGGTGCGCGTTTCCCAGGCCTGCATGGCGTGCTGCTGCAGGCGGTCGTAGGCCTCCTCCCTGGAAATGCCGCCTTCCACCAGGCTGAGCAGGACATTCTGTGAATAGACCAAACCCAGGGTTTTCTCCAGGTTGGCTTGCATATTTTCCGGGTAGACGTGCAGGCCCGAGATAATGCGGACCATCTGGTGGATCATGTAGTCCAGCAAGATGGTCGCATCGGGGAAAATGACCC
>PWWY01000019.1 GCA_003561325.1 Syntrophomonadaceae bacterium
ACGGTGACCGCTGCAGATATTGATATGTTATCTAACTGCGGGGTGAAAACCCTGGTGACTACGACACCTGAAATCCAGGGTCGCTCCTTTGGGACCAATGTAATGGAGGCACTACTGGTTGCCTACGCGGGCAGCCGCAGGGAATTAAGCTCCGAGGAGTACGACCAGCTGCTGGAGAAGCTGAACATCAAACCGCGCATTCTTTCTTTGGATTAGAGGAAAATGAAGCGAACGCGAAAAGACTGATCGCAGGAAGGAGACTTTAGCAAATATGGCAAAAATAGTTAAAAACCCCGTTGATTTCGGTTTCATCCTGCATCCCCTCAGCACAGAAGACGTGTTCCGCAAGCTTGCATTTATGCGAAGCTGGCCTGAATCCATGGTCAACTCGGCTATTCGTCTGCTCCCCCCCCTGATGACCTCTCAGATTACGGGGATCGCTTCTCCTTACGGGCGGATCGAAGGGTGTTTTGTGGGCGTTACCTTGACCTCTGAACAGATGCTGCAGCTTCCTTCCCGCGTAACGTTGGGAAAAATCATCGCGGCGGGGAAAAAGGCTGCCCGGGCAGGGGCGAGGATTGTTGGCCTGGGAGCCATGACAGCGGTGGTGGGCGATGCAGGGATCACGGTCGCGCGCAACCTGGATGTCGCGGTCACGACGGGAAACAGTTATACGGTGGCGACGGCCATACAGGGAACGGAAAAAGCCGCCCAGATGATGGGCCTGGATCTGGGAAAGGCGCAGGTCACCGTTTTGGGTGCAACCGGTTCAATTGGCCGGGTTTGTGCGCTCCTGCTGGCCCGGAAAGTAAACCAGTTGACCCTGGTTGCCAGGAACGAGCTGCGCCTGGAGAAATTGGCAGAAGAGATCCTGGACAAAACGGGCCTGGTGGCTCATGTTAGCGCCGATGTGAAGCACTCCTTGCGCTCCGCGGATGTTGTTGTGGCCGTTTCCAGTGCAGCCGACAGCTTGATCGAACCCGAAGATCTAAAGCCGGGGGCCGTGGTCTGTGATGTTGCCAGGCCGCGGGATGTTTCTGTTCAAGTGGCCCGGGAAAGAGATGATGTCTTGATTATCGAAGGTGGAGTTGTGGAAGTGCCGGGGGACGCGGTCAATTTCAATTTTAACTTTGGTTTTCCGCCACGAATGGCTTATGCCTGCATGGCCGAAACCATGATTTTGGCCCTGGAAAAACGCTTCGAAAGCTACTCATTGGGAAGAGAATTGAGCCTGGACCGGGTGGAGGAGATCACCTCCCTGGCGGAAAAACATGGATTTAAACTGGCAGGTTTTCGGAGCTTTGAGCGCCCGGTCACTTCGGAAGTCATTACATCGATCAAGCTGAAGGCACAACAAAAGCGACAGGCTCAAAGGGCCAGTTTGAGCACAGTTTGATACCAACACATCACCGGAGCCGCAAAGCAGCGATACAAGAAAGATATTATTTTAATTGACAAATGACGGAAATTCTTCTATAATGGTTACGATTTAAACCCTATAGATAGTGGGCAGGATGAAATCTGTACAGCTTGCATTCGAGACAAAGCAGCGCTTTTACCATTTAACGAAAAGTGTCAAGGAGAACTTGGCACTTATTCTACATTCACTGTTCTAGATAGCAGGGGAACTCTTTTTTTTCACAGCAAAGAAAAGTTCGGGTTACTCCTGGATGCTTACGCTAGGGTTATTTTCTTTTTAAAGGAGCGAGTGTCATGTCGTCAAAGGAGGTAGTTCTCACTCCAAGTGGCTTGAAAAAGCTTGAGGAAGAACTTTCTCATCTTAAATCTGTGAAGCGCCGGGAAGTTGCCTCCCGCATCAAGACGGCCATATCCTTCGGTGATCTTTCGGAAAACGCCGAGTATGAAGACGCGAAAAATGAACAGGCTTTTATTGAAGGGCGTATTATTACGCTGGAAAAAATGCTCCGTAATGCCCGCCTCATTGGGGACGAAGATGTTAGCAAGGGAATTGTGGGTTTCGGTTCAACAGTGATCCTGAAAGATTTGGACGCAGATGAGGACCTGGAGTTTACCATCGTGGGCTCAGCGGAATCGGATCCATCCAATCACAAAATTTCCAATGAATCGCCGGTGGGCAAGGCGATCTTTGGGACTTCAGCGGGGACTATCCTTGAAGTGAAGGTGCCGGCCGGGACCATTCGGTACCAGGTCATGGAAATTAAGTAAACCACTCGATGGAGGTTTGGCACCTATGTCTGAGGAGCAGGTTCGGGATCAGCTGCGGTATCGCTGGGAAAAGTTAGAAAGGTTTAGGGAAAGGGGCATTGAGCCCTACGGAGAAAAATACGAGATTGACTCCTGCGCCCAGGAGATCCTGGATGTTTACGCAGAAAAGGAAGGACAGGAAGTTCGCCTGGCCGGACGTATCATGACACGTAGAGGCCATGGCAAAGCGGGATTTGCTCATATCCAGGACAGCAGCGGGCAGATCCAAATCTATGTGCGGCAGGACACCGTGGGGGATGCCCAGTATGAACTTTACCGGGAGATGGATATCGGGGATATTATCGGGGTAACCGGGACCGTCTTCAAAACGCGGACCCAGGAAATAACCATCAATGTGATGTCTTTTCGGCTGCTGGCCAAATCCCTCAGGCCGCTACCGGAAAAATGGCACGGCTTGAAAGATGTAGACCTGCGCTACCGACAGCGTTATGTTGACCTGATGGTCAACCCGGAGGTGCGCAGTGTTTTTATTGTACGCAGTCGGATCATCCAGTTTATGCGTGAATACCTGAGCAGGCAAGGGTTCTTAGAGGTTGAAACCCCGGTTATGCATACGATTGCCGGAGG
>PWWY01000221.1 GCA_003561325.1 Syntrophomonadaceae bacterium
CCCATGAACAGTAGTGACACACGAATTCCTGTAACTGTGCTTTCCGGATATTTAGGCGCCGGCAAGACAACGTTACTCAACCAGATTTTGCGCAATCGCGAAGGGATGCGGGTTGCGGTCATCGTGAACGATATGTCGGAGATAAATATCGATGCTTCCCTGATCGCCCGAGGCGACGCTGCCTTGAGTCATCAGGAGGAAAAGCTGGTGGAGATGACCAACGGTTGTATCTGCTGTACCCTTCGGGAAGACTTGCTTCAAGAGGTGAGTCGCATTGCCCGGGAAGGTCGTTTTGACTACCTCCTTATCGAGTCCTCCGGTATATCTGAGCCCCTCCCGGTGGCGCAGACCTTCACCTTTGATGATGGTGCCGGTACCAGCCTGCGAGAGGTTGCTCGCATTGATACCATGGCCACCCTCGTGGACGCCTCCTCTATCCTGCAAGAGTTTCGGTCCTCGGAAAAACTGCAGGACCGGGGGCAGGAGGTAGCGCCGGAAGATGAGCGCACTGTGGTTCACTTGCTCATCGACCAGATAGAGTTTGCCGATGTGGTGATCATCACCAAAAGCGACCTTGTCGATACGGAGACGTTGGGGCGCATCCACGGGCTTATTCGTTCGATGAATCCCCGGTGTCGCATCTATACGGCGGTGCACGGAGACATTCCCGTGGCCAATATCCTCAATACGGGATTGTTCGATTTGGACGCTGCCGAATCCTCGGAGGCGTGGGAGGAGGAATTAGCCACCGAGCATACCCCGGAGACTGAGGAATACGGCATTGGCAGCTTCACCATTCGTCATCGCCGGCCATTTCATCCCGAGCGTCTGTACGCGTGGCTTCACCAACATAACCCGGCAATAGTGCGCGGCAAGGGGTTTTTCTGGGTTGCTCCATACCCAGAGATGGCGCTGTACTTCTCTCAAGCAGGCACACAAAAAGAGATATCCCTTGGTGGTTACTGGTGGGATGCGGTAGACCGGGCCCAGTGGCCCCGGGAAGCGGAGTTGCGAGATCAGATTCGCCAACAGATGGAAGAACCCTGGGGCGACCGCAGACAAGAGCTGGTATTCATCGGTATGGGATTGGACGAAGACCAGATACGGCGCGATCTGGAAGGGTGTCTCCTATCGGAGGAAGAACTAACATCCACCTCCCTGGAAGAGCTTTCCCGACAGTGGCGTGGGAAACCAAACCCTTTTTCTGCTCACGTTGCACCAATACTGATGCAGGACGTTTAATATTGTGAATAAAAACCGTTTTAAAAACAAAACGGATTTTATTATAGACAAATATCGATATTTAAATTATGATTTCCTACGATTACAGGCGGAGAAAAAATATTTGCACTTCTCCGTTTGAATACATGTGTAGTTGTAGTGAAAGAGAGGTAAGAAGAGTATGCAAAACTATTGTCGCCATACGTTAATGGCAGTGTGTGTTGCTTTGCTATTTTCTGTACTGTTTTTAACCGGGTGTGAACCTGAACGCGTCATAATCCAGGACGAAAGAGCCAGCGGCACGCCAGTAATCATCGAGATGACCGATTGGGTACCAGCAACTCGAGGAATCGACTATGCCGACGGAACATACCGTGGCGTGTTTAGCGACGGAGGAAATGACCAAGTCAACGTGCAGTTTACCATCGAGAATAATATTCTTACCGCTGCACGCTACCGGCACCTCTGGTATGGGGGAAACGACTTCCTTAGTACAGAGGATGAAACTCTTCAAGGAATTACTACCCAACATACCGCAGTATTAGACGCGCTTATTGGTGAAGATATCCGTGTCTCACCTCGGCTTTTGTACCATCCGGCAAGTCTCATTGGAGACGATCATGATATCGATGGTTTCACCGGTGCAACGATTCGGGGCAACAAAATAGCACATGCAATTCGTGATGGTCTAACAAGAGGTGTGTACAGTTTCAGTGATGTGCTGCCAGAGCACTATTACCCGCTCACAGGATCAAGTTTTCAAGACGGTCGGTATCGTGGGACATTCTCGGATCAAGGTAACATGCAGGTAAACGTCCAGTTGACCCTCGAAAATAACATCGTAACCGCAACGGGTTATCGGTATCTATGGTATCGTGACCAGGACTACCGTAGTTCAGAAGACGCAACAATTGTGGGGTTACGAATTCAGTACGAGGCTCTCCTTGAATCGCTGGTTGGTCAGGATATTCGGACGGCCATGCGTGCAATGTACGATTCCGGCAACTTGGTGGGCGCAGAATACGATATTGATGGCTTTAGTGGTGCCACACTTCGCTCGAACAAGGTTATTTCGGCAGTTCGAGATGCACTCAACCGTGGCGTATACTCGTTCGCTGGTGAAATACCTCCGGGCTACCGAAACATAGCGCAGGAAAGCTTCGAGGATGGGCGATACCGTGGTACTTTTTCCGACGGTGGAGAGATGCAGGTGAACGTACAGTTTGATCTTGAAAATAACATTGTGTCGAACACGCGGTTCCGTGCACTTGCGTACCGTGGAACGGATTTTCGGAGTGCCGAAGAGAACCCGATCGCTGGAATCGCAGAACAACATGTAGCTGCCCTCTCGGCACTTGAGGGTTCAGATGTCCGAGGGACTCTTGCTCTCTTGTATCAACCGGTACTGCTTATTGGTTCTGAATACGACATCGATGGGTTCACGGGGGCAACTATTCGTGGAACCAAAATTCGAGCTGCTATACGGGATGCGCTTAACCGCGGTCCGTATAGTTTACCTTGAGGCAGTTTCTGATTCCCGATTTTGTTTTTTAAAAATATATCAGGTGTCGTTTTTGTGAAAATAAAATC
>PWWY01000041.1 GCA_003561325.1 Syntrophomonadaceae bacterium
TCACCTCGAATTGCAGTTGCGAAAGGGGAGAACAACGACATCTTGGTCAATCCTCATACGCTTGAGCCAGGCGAAGAGGATCTCGTCTTGCAAGCGCTCCGCGGTCTCCTCATCCAGGCCCTCCAACCATGCATCCGGAATGGGCGTAAAGTGCTCAAGCAAAGCCGCTTGATTCTCGTCTGTCGTGTAACGCATCGCGCTTTTCGGGGCGGAGAACTCGATATGCGGAAACTCATCTGTGTTCAATGGACCCGCTCCAGCAAACTCCGGCTTTTGTGAAAGATCCGCGACAAACATTCCCAATATCATTTCCGGTGAGGTGAAACCGATCTCCGACAAGGATTCCCGCACCGGCGGATGTTCATAATTGCGACGCAATACTTCCGCATTCATTCGTGCATCGCCCTTGAAGCCGACAAGGACCGTATCGAAGCCCGTATAAAAGACGGCGGTATTGGGGAAGACGGACACAAACGAGCGGACGATCATCAAGTAATCGTCCAATGACATCTCATACAGCGGCAGATACTGCCCCATGATGCCGTCTGGATTCAGACGGTTATAAGCCAAACGGAAATAGTCCGCCGTATACAAGTGTGCCGCTCCCGCCATCACCGGTTCGAACGGGTCGCCGGCGATCACATCGTAGTAATTAGTGGTGGCAAATAGATGGTTGCGCCCATCATTTATGGTGAAGATTGCGTCTGGATTATCTAATACATGGTGATTAAGCGGACCCCATATGCGTACCGCATTCTTGACGGTCGGCTCAATTTCGACCACTTCCAAGTGATCCAGCGGATGCGTGCTAAGTGCGCCAAAGCTCACGCCCGCACCCAGCCCAATATTGACCGCTTTACGCGCATTCGGGTGGAAAAGCATCGGCAGATGTCCGATCATCCGTTGCAAAACCATACTGCGGGGGGTCTGATCGGCCTCGGTCTTGCCGTCCACGCAAAAGTATTTCATTTCGTCATCGCCCATGTGTACCGAGACCGTCGACGCCAGTGCTTCTCCGTAGAAGAGCAGGCGGTCGCCAATGATCATCTCCCGCAACACAATGCGGCCATCGCGAACAAAGTTAAAAGGTCCAAAAAAGGCGCCTGCCGCCAGCATCGAGGGATTCCACGTCGGAGGCGAGATGAGTAGTAATAGAGCGACTGGCGCGGCTACCGTGCCCGCCCCAATTCGCCATAATCTGCGCTCACCCCAAAGGATCAGTGAGCCCAGCCCCGTCACCAGCGCCGCGACGGCAATCAAAAGCAGCGAGTGGGCCATGCCTAATCGAGGCAGAAGCAGGAATCCTCCGGCAAAGGACCCGAGTACGGCGCCGACCGTATTCATGGCATACACAAACCCCGTAGCCCCGGCTGAATATTCCGTTTCATGACGCACGATTCGAGTCGCCGTTGTGAAGGCTGCTCCAAAAAGCAAGGCCGGTACAGCGAGATGCGCGGCAGCGATGTAAATGCGCGCACGGGTCATGGCTGGCCACGAGAAGTCATGTTGCAAAAGGTAGTGCAGCAAAAATTCCGGACTGCGATCAAAGACGGATAGGGACCACAGGGTATACGCACCGATTGCTACCATTAACGAGGCCAGCAGTGGCATCAGCGCCCGGATACGATCCACTACCCCCGCAATCAGTAGCGAGCCCACGCTCATGCCCAACAGAAAGATGCCGAGCATTACCGTGAACGAATAGGTGGTCGAGCCAAAGACCAGGATCAGGGCGCGGAACCAGATTACTTCCAGGGCCAGCGAGAACACCCCGCATAATGTAGCGATGACCACGGCAAACCGGACCGGGAATGAGAGCGAGCGCCAGGGGAAGCGGGTAAGTTGCGCGGGCGTCTCCGTCGAGTCGGTGACCACAAAGCGACGGGCCAGCATCCAAGCGGCGGCGCCGGCCAGCACATCCGTCATAACCGCGATGATATTCGTGTTGGTGAGCCCGACGCGGGGGATCAAAAAGAAACCACTTAAGAAGACGCCGGCCACCGCCCCCAGGGTATTGATGCCATAGAGCCAGCCGAGTCGCCGCCCGAAATGGGCATCATCCCGAGCCAAACCGCGAATAATCACCGGCAGTGTGGCCCCCATACAGACGGTCGGCACGAGCAGCAATAGAACGGCCAGGACAAAGCGGAGCGGGGTTAGGAAAATCAGTTCATCGGAAATATTGTTGTGGACGAATTTGTAGACATGTTGCAAGCCGACAAACAGGAAGGGCAAGGCTAGAGCGTAGGCCGCAATAATCCACTCCAATACTGCGAACCATTTTATCGGCTGTCTCAACTTTTTCGCATACTTACCGAAATAGTGAGAGCCAATAGCCAATCCTCCCATAAAGGCTGTCAATACCGTTGCACTGGCGTATACCGTGTTACCAAAAATGAAGCCAAGGTGTCGCATCCACAATAATTGGTAGACCAGAGCGGATAGTCCCGAGAGGAAGAAGATGATTGATATGGGGATCATAGAGACGTTTTCAGGATTTTGTACAAGCTGTCATGTTCAAGTGACGCCGCAATGGGATAAAAGGCACAAACCGCCCGAGTCATTGCTGCCGCGTCGTGAGTCGGAAATGTAGAGGATTACCGAGATTGTGAAAAGCAAGAAAGCGATCTTGGTGAGGCTCATCTCTGATTCTGTGCAACTGGATGTCGACGCGCCATTAGGTCAGGCATTCTTGCCTGACTCGCGCAACAAGAAGAACGAGGTGCTGTGCTGCAACCACGCACTTACGCCCTTTGCTCAAGTCGGGCGGGAATGCCTGACTTACGGGTTTTGCGCAAATGGATAAAA
>PWWY01000003.1 GCA_003561325.1 Syntrophomonadaceae bacterium
GGGCCCTGGAGGGCTGGGGGAATTATCATAAATGGCACAAAAGACCGGACCTGGAGCGGGCCATAAGCAAGGCCGAGGCCGAGCTGGGGGAAGCATGGACTCAGGCCCTGGCCGGGGCTCCAGGCTCAGGAGAGAGGTTTAAAGAGGCCCTGGAGAGCTACCGGAAGGCTTTTATGATATCTATACAGGCGTTTATTCACTCAGGAAAAAGAAAGGGGAGAAAGGGACCATGCCAAAAGAGTTAGCGGGTATTCGCTACTACCCCCTGCAAGAGCTCTCTGAGGAGCTGGACGTAACCCTGCACACGCTCAGGGCTTACATTAGGCAGGGGAAGCTCAAGGGCCGAAAGGTAGCCGGCAGGTGGATTGTAACCGAAGAGAACCTAAGAGAGTTTTTAGAGGGCAGGGGATAGCTCTATGACCATAAACCTTACATTATGGACATGGAAGGGAGGCTGGATATAGTGGACAAAAAGACCGGGAACCGGAAATATTTTAACGCTTTCCTGGAAACCCTGGGGGACTTTCTGGATAAATACGAAGAAGCGAACCCGGAATATCTCGCCATATCCTTTTGCCAGTTGCTCTACGACTTTGTTTATAACCTGCAAAGGTATATAGAGAACCCGGAAGCGAAAGGGATAACCTGGGATAACCCCTTTGTGGAACTCCAGTATTTTCTCCCTGCTGCTGACCTGGATAAGCTGGAAGCAAAAAACTACACCATAAGCGAAGAGGAGCTAAAAGACCCGGACAAGGCCGCTGACCGGATATATGCGGCTTTCCAGGTAACAAAAGAGACCGCTTTTTTAAAAGCTTACACCAAGAACCTGGCCCTGCTGAAAGAGGGAGACAAGCTCTACATGCTCTCCCCAGAGGATAAAGAGAAGCTCCAGGAGCTGGAGAAAAAACCACCTATCAAGCTCCCCTTTACGGTTACAGCTCCAGACAAGAAGGGAAAGGAGCGGGAGGTAAACGTAACCCTGAGCTTTAAAATTGACCCTCTCACCTTTGACCGGGGCCTGGAGAAAGCTTATTTCCCTATCTTTTTAGGGCTGGAGTTTAAAGGCTATCACCCCACCAGGTGGACGGAAGAGAGCCGGGCCGAGTTTTGGGAAGTGCTCCGGGGAGCGATAAAGGGGATAACTCCAGAAGAAAAGCTGGACTTCAAGCTGGCCCTGCCCGAACCCGAAGGGAAACCGATAAGTGAGGAAACCGCTCTGGTAAAGTGTGGACTCCATGTAGAGCTTCAAAAGCTGGGACGCAAGAAAAGGGGGCAGCAAATGAGCCTTGACGATCTGGACACGGAAAGCCGGGAGGCCGTATCTCAGCACAAAGTAACCGCTACCGGGGTAGACCTGACGGAAGCGGAAAATAAGGCCCTGTTTGCTATTCAGAACCTTTTAACTGAAACAGACTACCTGGGGAACGTTGAGGGCCGGGAGTTGGACGGGCAGGGCCCATTCAGCTATAAAAGCTACCTTCCCTCTCTTAAGTTTAGCCCTGCTGAATACCTAGAGGCCTACGGGGTAACGAAATACCAGAGCGAAAGGGGCTATATGGAGTTTAGTAACGCTGAGCGAAAGATAGCTCTAAGGGCCCTGGCTACCCTCTCCATAAAGCCTTTCCTGATATGGTATGAGCGGAAGTATTGGGAAGAGGAAAAGGGGAAAAAGGTAGAGCGGATACAGGCCATAAGAACCGTTAGACCGCTCCTGATAATTACAGAGGGTTATGACAAGCTGACCAGGAAGGAAGCAGAGACCCTGAGAGCCGGGGGGCAAACAGAAGAGACGGCAGCTAAGCTTGACGTTATAGGGATAGAACCTTCCCCTATCCTGGTAGACCAGATAAACTCTTACTTTGTCCTTAAGCCCGCTAATATTTACGAGGAAATAGCTATCCTAACACCCTACGCAAAGAAGCATAAATACATTTACCGTTTTATTGACTACCTGCTGGCCCAAGCCGAGCTCAAAAGGAGAAGTAACACCGGCTGGACCATTAAAATTAATTACAAGGAACTGGCCGAGAAGCTAAGAATGGACCCCTGGCTGGACTCCCGGAATTGGAAACAAATAAGGGGGAGCTTAAACGAATGTTATAAGATAGCCCAGAGGCTGGGATACCTGGAGAAATACAAAACTAAGCAGGGGGTAACAAAGGAAGTAGAGGAGCTAACCCTTAACCCTGATAAAATTATCAGGAGCGAAAAAGCCAAAGAAAAGCGGGAAGAAATAGACGCTCAAGGGGGACAGATAGAAAATAATATTACCTCTGCCTATTAAAATTGCAACCTCTGCCTATTAAAATTGCAACCTCTGCCTATTAAAATTGCAACCTCTGCCTATTAAAATTGCAACCTCTTTCCGGGAGCCCTTATATTATCGGAGCTAAAAGGGGGCCCGAAAAACGCTATATCTTTTAATATTCTTTAAAAGAATATTAACCAAATACCCCCCTTCGCTTGAAGCTACGGGGGGAGAAGAGAACAAAAGCGAGACAAAACCGGAACAAAAAAGGGGAGGATCGGGAGTGAACTTTTTAAGCGAATATCATAAGCAGGCTTTTGAGGAGTTTTCCTTCCTGGCCCAGGCTAAGCCCAGGGAGAAAGAATACCGGGCCGCCCTCTATCTGCTCTCAAGCCCGCTCCTGGCCCGGAGAACAAAGAAGTATATAAAGCCCAGGGGAATACGTTTCGGGGACCTAAAGGAAGCAGCTAAGCCCTGGAGCAGCTCAGAGAGGGCCCTGCTCTCCCTGGCCGGGAACCTCTTTAACGGGAGCTGGCCGGCAGACGTAAA
>PWWY01000087.1 GCA_003561325.1 Syntrophomonadaceae bacterium
CAGCGCC
The DNA here is from genome assembly GCA_003561325.1 of Syntrophomonadaceae bacterium. GTDB lineage: Bacteria > Bacillota > Dethiobacteria > DTU022 > UBA8154 > SKMY01. The sequence goes on from PWWY01000087.1 coordinate 8, forward strand.
TGGTAAACCTCCTGGCGCACGGCCTCGGCATGTTTAAACTTGTCTTCGTACATGTTCCGGTCGGCCTGTTCGAAGATCTCCATCATTTCCCCGGGCTCTTCTCCCGTGGCGTAGCCCACGGAGAGGCTTAAGGGAACCCCGGGCTTCTCCCGGTTGTATTCCTGCAGAGCCGCCTTGAGGCGCCGGCAGATCTGCTCCGTGGTCTTCTCCGTCGTGGAAGGGAGAATCACGGCGAACTCGTCGCCGCCCACCCGGGCCACCACGTCGGAATTCCGGAAAGGCTTCTTGATGATCCCGGCGGCGGCCTTGATGTGCTCATCGCCCTGTTTATGCCCTAAAATATCGTTAATCAGCTTCAGCCCGTCTACATCGAAAACGACAATGCTCACGGGGTAATGCCGCTGGGTGTCCAGGCGGCGCATTTCCTCTTCAAAGTAGGCCCGGTTGTAGAGGCCTGTCAGGCTGTCGTGCATGGATATGTATTTGAGATCTTCTTCCAACTTCTTGCGCGCGGTGATCTCGTGGGCCGTGAAGGTCACCTCTTCTACCTCCTGCCCGTTATTGCCGACCGGGGTGAGCACCACATCGAACCAGCGGGGTTCTCCTTCGGCCAGTTCCACGGCGAGCTCGATGGTCCTTTCCTCCCCGCTCTCCAACACTTTACCCAGCTCCTCCTCCAGGGTTCCTGCCTGGACGGGAAGTACCTCGGTCAGGGTCTTCCCGGTAAGCTCCCGGGGTTCTTTTCCCCAGAAACGTTGGCTGGCGCGGTTGGCAAAGAGGAAGGTGCCCCGCTCATCCAGGACCCAGATCAGCGCCGAGGTGCGGTTCAAGGCCTGGGTGGCGCTTTTCTTGCTTTTCCACATGCGCTGCAGCGATTGCATCACCAGCGGGTCGTCTTCTTCCGGCATAGACCGGGGGTCCAGAAACAGCCGGTTCTGCTGGAGCCGGGCCAGTACCGGGGGCTGACCGTGTTTGCCCATCAACTCCTGGAGCTGCACCCCCGAATAGGATTCCGACTGCAGTTCGACCAGGTAGGTGGGCAGCTGGCCCAGGCCGGGGTTTTCCTCCCGCACCCGGGTTTGCCCCTTCACGGGGCGGGCCTGCAGCTGACCCCGGGATTCGGTTTCGATGGCCGCGGCCAGGCGGCGGGCGCGTTGTTCCACCTGGGCCAGGGGAGCCGTGATCGCCCGCAGCAGGGGGATCTGCTCCCGGGCTTTCTCCGGGTGAAAATAGAGATTCAAGGTGGCCTCCAGGGCGGCGGCGATAATGCGGCCGGGGGCGAAGGCGGGGGCTAAAAGCTCCTGCCGGAGCGGGGAAACGTGGCGCCTGGCGCCCACCACCATCCCTGCGGGGGGGCCGCCTACCAGGCAGTCCCCGCTGAACACCACCAGGTCGTAACCTTCCTTAATCCAGCGCTGAACCTGCAGCTCCGGGCCCAGCCCGTAGGAGCTTAAGTCCTGCAGGGTGGCGCTGTAGAGCAGTTTGACGGCGGGAAGACCCTTCTTCCGGGCGTAGGCCAGGGGACTCCCCCCGCTGCGCACCCGCTCGGGTCGGTGCGCGGGTGTGGCACCCGTCTCGGTATCCAGTACCAGGGTGGCCACGTCGTGCACGTCGGCTTTCAGGGCTTCCTGCCCGGCGGGATCATCCAGCCAGCGCAAGCTGGCACCGCAGCGCCGGGCCAGCTTTTCCAGGTACGCCCCGCCGCCCCGGGGTAGTGCCGCTTTCTCGCCGAAGGTCAGAACGGACCTGCCTTTGCCCAAACGCAGCAGCACGAAAAAGATCGCGGAATAGATATTGTTCAGCACCAGGGCGTCCTCGGCATCCGTGAGGCGGATCAGCTGCCGTTCCGAGGGCAGCCCGTAGCCGGTTTCTTCCCCGGGGCTTTCCCCGAAAGCCCCCGATGCGCCAGCCTCCTGCTGCACGGCCCGGAGCGCTTGCGGGGCCAGGGGCATTTTTTTTGCATGTTCGTTCCAGATAATCCCTGTCGCGTTGATGGGCAGTTCCAAGGGCGATCTTCCTTCCTCTGTATTTTAGAGGTGTGTCCCCATACCTCTTGTTTCTTTAATCTAGATCTACGGAATCCGGGGTTTCAGCCCCCAGGTCCTGCAGCACATCCTTGATAAAATTCTTTTCCTGGGAGGTCAGGCTTAAGCCCTCCAGGGGGTCCTTGTGGGCAAAGGCAGTGCCGCCATGTTCCAAATCCGGGGGAGGCGATTCCCGGGCTTCTCTCCGGGAGTATTCCCCGTGGTGCGCACGACTGTCGCCATGCGGCGGCACAGAGGGCTCGTTTCGCTCGTCGGGAATCCGGTCGTTCGCCGGGACCGGGATGGGTTCCCGCACCCGGGCTTTTTCCTGCAGCAGTTCCAGCAGGGCGCGGCTCATCCGCTCCACCGTTTTTGCATCGGGTACCCAGCCGGGCTGCAGCCGCAGGAAGAAGTGCAGTTTCAGTTCCCGCTCGGCCATTTCTGCCGCCGTGAGGCGCTCTTTCCCGGTGATATCCTGCTGCAGGTGTTCTTGCTCCAGGCTTACCAGGGCTTGATGGGCCAGGACAGCAGCGGCTTCCACCAGGGGCGGCTGTTTTTCCCGGGCGGAGAATTTTTGCAGCGTGTCCCGGGCCAGGCCCAGGGCTTCGGCCAGGGCGTCTCCCTGCACCAGGTTCTCAAACTCCTGTCCGTCCGTGATCTTGCGGCGCAGTTTTAACCAGCGCTCGGCCAGGCGAATGGCTTCCTCCAGGCGCACCAGCACCTGCCAGGAACCGGGGATATGAAAGATGTCCTGCTCCTTGACC
>PWWY01000018.1 GCA_003561325.1 Syntrophomonadaceae bacterium
GCAGGTCCGCCAAGATCAGGGTGCGTTGCATTAGCCTCCCCCCAACTCCTCTTGCTCTACCAGGCAGGTAAAGCGAACGGTGATATTGTGCCAGCGATTGTTGACGTACTCCATATCCTCACCCACTCTTGGGCGGTGCATGATAGCCTCGTAGGGCTTGTACGTTCCGTCTCGCAGGCGGGTTCGGATGTAGACGGTATTCGACTGCTTCCCTGTGCCTATATAGTTCAAGAGCGCACTCATCTGCGAGGGGTGCATGGTATCAAAGGTCCACTCGCAGGCGGGGAACCCATCGCCAAACTCCTTGCCCGACGCAGACTGGCGGTAGACGGTGAACTCTTGGAACGTCATGCCGTATGGCTCCACCCTATCCCAGTCGTGGGTCAATGTCGTCTTGCCCAACTCCTTGACGTTCAGCAGGGCAGCCTGGGCAGCGCCAACTTCGTAACGGTATTTGCTCATGTACTCCTCACCATCCCGCGAAGTTGCTTCTGTGTCTTGGCCCACCACTTGTCCAGAGTCGCCTCAATCGCTATGTTGTCCTGCCGCCCCACACCCTGTAGGACGGGGGCAAAGGTAAAGGATTGGCCCATGTGCATAAAGCTGGACTGCGAGAGATGCCCGTACCTGCCCTCCAGATTAGATGTAGTGCCCGCCGACAGGACAAACTCCCTGCCGCCCTCGCCTAGCGTGTAGGAACCGTAGTCGGCGTAGCCGCCCGAGGCACGAGGGATGTTCGTGCCTGGCACGGGCTGCATGTTGGAATCGAACCCGATGGGCATAATGCGCGTCTCAGCAGGCGTCATACGTAGGAAGTTGAGCATTCCCACCAGGTCCAAGATGCTCTGGTACCAGAGGGATTTGTAATCCTTCCAGAACTCTTCGGCATCCTTCAGCATTACCCGATAGACCTTATCGTTCATCTCATCGGCCAGTCCCATTGCGATTGCCAACTGATCGGCGTGGTGCCGCTCCAGGTCGCGCAACTCTTGCTCGCGGGCCTCGGCCATCTTGCGTTGGTCTTCCGCTAGTGCCGCCTCGCGTGCGGCGGTTTCCTTGGCGTGCGCCTCTTTTTGGCGAGCCACTTGGCGGGCGTAATCTTCCTCGCGGCGGGCATCAGACAGGCGCCGCTGGGCCTCTTCCTCGGCACGTCGCTTCTCATAGTCGGCCCGCATCTGTGCCAAACGCTCTTGGGTCTGACGGTCACGCTCGGCGCCAGATTCTTGGTGCGACTGCTCTAAATCCTCACGCCGCACCTGGAAGCTGCGCATCTCTTTAGTCAGCCCGCGCACATCGCGGGCTTCCAAGAGGTCTACCATACGGTTGGCGTGGTCGCGCTCTAGCTTTTGCAGGCGGTCGTAGTGTGCCTTGGCCGCTTTCTCGCGCTGGTCTTGGGCATCCTGTACAATCTTAGCCTCGCGCTCTTCGAGGTCTGCGAGAGACTTGGCGTCGCTAATAGCCCTATCCTCAAGAGTGCGGGCGCGTTGCAGGGCATAGTCCTCGGCCATGCGCAAGAGGTTGTCGTGCAGGCGCTGCTCGGCCTGCGTGCGCCATTCATTGTGTCGGTCGATCAGGTCTCTCTCGCGCTCTTGATAGGTGGTCAGGATACTCTCGCGGCGACGCACATAATCCATGTGGGCCTGTGCCATAGCCACGTCAGACTCAGAAAGAGAGATCTGCAAGGGGCTAGGCTCTGGCTCTTCTACAACCGCCGAAGGGCCAATGGCATGTCCGCGCAGTTGGTTGGCGCGAAAGATTTCATAGTCACGCCTGCGCGAGGCCAGTTCTCCTAGCGCCCTGAGAAACTGCTCCATCTCTTGCGCTGTTTCCAGCCAGTCACGCTCGGTACCTGTGATCTCCTGCATGAGGCGGCTAGCCTCATCTGTCGCCGCTACCATCGTGCCCTTCATTGGCTCGTAGCGGGTCATCTCCTCTAGAAGAGCTTCTACATCTTGACGCGCCTCGGGGCTGGCGGCAAAGCGAATAGACTCTATTCCCCGAATCGTTTGGATAATCTGTGCCACTTCGCGCATATCCATAAGCCAGGTTCGACCTGACCCAGCGACCTCTTCCATCCACCCGCTGGCTTCTTGTGTTGCCGCTACCCAGCCGCGCCCCTCGATATACTCGAACGCCTCCGTAAAGCGATCTAGCATATCTTCGGAGAGAATCCCTAGCACCTCTTCTTCGGTGGGGACTTGTATTCCAGCCTCAGCACGCAGCCTGCCGATGACTTGGTTGACTTCTTCTACAGAGTCGAGCCACAGTCGCCCATCGTCTGCGATTTCGCGCATCCAACCAGCCGCCTCACGGGTAGAGGCGACCCATCCGCGCGCAGGGTCAAACTCGAACATCTCGTGAAAGATGCGCTGTACTTCTTCGGCCTCATCAAGTAGAGGTCGAAAGATATCTTCTTCAGAGGGGGAGCGTGTTGCCAAAACGAGGAGCGCTGTACCTAAAACTGCTGGCACCGCAAGCGGAGAGGTTGCGATGGCTCCCAGTAAGGAGAGGAGCTTGGAGAGAGTAGCCCCTAACGCAGCCCCCGTCGTAATGCTCGTAGTCTTTAGAGCGGAGAGGGCTAACTGTACCGCCTTGATTTGCGTAACCATTGCATACAGCTGTCCGAACCGACCAATCGTAGTAAGAAGCCCGCCTATAGCTAGGTTCATCCCTGTGAATAGAAGCAGCCCCGTAGTCCAGCCTGGACTATCTCCTAAAAGAGTAGCCAGCTGTGCCAGCAAAGAGACCACATCGGTTAGGGCGGGCAAGAGGGTTTCAGTAATGGGTTCCGCC